>DAIDKG010000296.1 GCA_027450125.1 Bordetella sp.
TGATGCCGGGTTCGACGCCGATGACGGGCAAAGCAAACTCGCTGCGAAGCAGCGCGATGGCCTGGGTCGTCGCCGTGTTGCACGCGACGACCAGCGCCTTCGCGCCGCGCCGGATGAGCCATTGCGCCAGCGTCCGGCTGCGCGTCTTGATGAAAGCGTCTGTCTTTTCGCCATAAGGCGCAAAGCCGGAGTCGGCAACGTAGACGATGGCCTCGTTGGGCAGCCGCTGGTGGATCGCGGCGGCGACGGACATGCCTCCCAGGCCTGAATCGAAAACGCCGATGGGCGCGATTCCGTTGGACATGACTGTGTGCTGGCGTTGAGTGATCAGTTGCGGGAAAACCGGGCAGGCGTACCGGCAGGTTTCTATTATGTTCCAATATACCGGGCACCGCTTACAGGGAGACGGGCATGACCGAACCACACCGTTGCGACTGGGCCGGCGACGATCCGCTCATGCGCGACTATCACGACCGCGAATGGGGTGTGCCCCTGCGCGACAGCCGTGCCCTGTGGGAATGCCTGATGCTCGAGAGTTTCCAGGCGGGCCTGTCCTGGCTGGTGGTGCTGCGCAAGCGCCAGGCGCTGCGCGCGGCCTTCGCCGATTTCGACCCCGATGTCGTGGCCGGATATGGCGAGCAGGACGTGCTGCGCCTGATGGCCGACCCAGGCATCATCCGCTCCCGCGCCAAGATCGAGGCGACGGTGCGCGGCGCCCGCATCTACTGCGACATGCAGGCGAACGGCCAGCCGTTCAACGATTTCTGCTGGTCATTCACCCAGGGCAGGACCTTGCGCAGCGACGGCCGCACCCGCGTCGCCAGCACGCCGCTGTCAGAACAGATTTCAAAGGAACTCAAGCGCCGCGGGTTCAAGTTCGTCGGCCCGACCATCGCCTACGCCTGGATGCAGGCGATAGGCATGGTCAATGATCACGCGGCGCATTGCTTTCGCCGCGATGCCTGCGCATCGGACTGATTTCATGACAATACGCCGCGCCCTTGCCTGCGCCGCCCTGTTGCTCGCCGGTCTGGCCGGCTGCACGCGGTACGAGGTCTACGGCACCGTGGATGCCGGGCTGGCCGGCAACCACGTTTCCACGCCGCAGAAATAGCGCCTGGCGCATTTCAGGCCGCAAGCCCGGGCACGCTGGAGCCCGGTGTCCCGTCACTGCAACACGCCCATGCGCCGGCGCCACGAAGGCCCGGCGGCAAAAAGGCGGCCCGAGGGCCGCCTTTCCAGCGACTACGCGCCTACTTTTTCTTGCGCATGGGCGGCAGGTCCGTGCACACGCCCTCGGCCACCTCGGCCGCCATGCCGACCGATTCGCCCAGCGTGGGATGCGGGTGGATGGTCTTGGCGATGTCGACCATGTCGGCGCCCATTTCGATGGCCAGCACCACTTCGCTGATCATGTCGCCGGCATGCGTGCCGACGATGCCGCCGCCGAGGATGCGATGCGTCTCGGCGTCGAAGATGAGCTTGGTGAAGCCTTCGTCGCGGCCGTTGGCGATGGCCCGGCCCGAGGCCGCCCAGGGAAACACGCCTTTTTCGATCTTGACGCCCTGCTTCCTGGCTTCGTCTTCGGTCAGGCCTACCCAAGCCACTTCGGGATCGGTATAGGCAACGCCGGGAATGACGCGCGCGTCGAAGAAGGATTTTTCTCCGGCGATGGCTTCGGCGGCCACGTGGCCTTCGTGCACCGCCTTGTGGGCCAGCATGGGCTGGCCCACGATGTCGCCGATGGCATAGATGTGCGGCACATTGGTGCGCATCTGCTTGTCCACCGCGATGAAGCCGCGGTCGGACACGGCCACGCCGGCCTTGTCGGCGCCGATCTTCTTGCCATTGGGCGTGCGGCCCACGGCCTGCAGCACCAGGTCGTAGCGCTGCGGCTCCTTCGGTGCGCCCTCGCCTTCGAAGGTCACGTAGATACCGTCGGGCTTGGCCTCGGCCGCCACCGTCTTGGTATTGAGCATGATGTTGTCGAAGCGGTGGGCGTTGACCTTCTGCCACACCTTGACCAGGTCGCGGTCCGCGCCCTGCATCAGGCCGTCCAGCATCTCGACCACATCCAGGCGGGCGCCCAGTGTGGAATACACCGTGCCCATTTCAAGGCCGATGATGCCGCCGCCGATGAGCAGCATTCTCTTGGGCACGCTTTTCAGTTCCAGCGCGCCGGTGGAGTCGACGATGCGCTCGTCGTCAGGCAGGAACGGCAGCCTGGCCGACTGGCTGCCGGCAGCGATGATGGCGTTCTTGAAACGGATGGTCTGCGTCTTGCCGTCGGCCGACTTGACTGTCATGTGGTTGGGATCGGCGAACTCGCCCACGCCGGTCACCACGGTGACCTTGCGCGCCTTGGCCATGCCGGCCAGGCCGCCGGTGAGCTTGCCCACCACGCTGTCCTTGTAGCCGCGCAGCTTGTCCAGGTCGATCTTGGGCGTGCCGAAGTCCACGCCATGCGCGGCCAAGGCCTTGGCCTCGTCGATCACGGCAGCGTTGTGCAGCAACGCCTTGGACGGAATGCACCCCACGTTCAGGCATACGCCGCCCAGCGTCGAATAGCGCTCGACCAGCACGGTGTTCAAGCCCAGGTCGGCGGCGCGGAAAGCGGCCGAATAGCCGCCGGGGCCGGCGCCCAGCACCAACACGTCGCATTCGAGATCGGCCGAACCGGAGTAGCTGGCAGCCTGCGGTGCCGGTGCGGCGGCAGCCGCCGGCGCGGCAGGCTCGGCAGCGCGCGGCGCCGCCGGCGCTGCGGCGGCCGAAGCAGGCGCGGCGGTATCGGCATTCGCGGCGTCCACTTCGAGTATGGCGCTGCCTTCGGACACCTTGTCGCCCACCTTGACCGATATGGACTTGACCACCCCGCCCTGCGAGGCCGGTATCTCCATCGAGGCCTTGTCGGACTCGACCGTGATCAGGCTTTGCTCGGCCTTGATCGTGTCGCCG
>DAIDKG010000297.1 GCA_027450125.1 Bordetella sp.
GTCGGTTGAGTTTCAGAACCGGCATCCGCAACTGCATCTCACGCACTCCCACCAGATTTCGCGCCCCGTTCTCGACCCGGTTTGCCGCCGCCATGCAGGCCATGGCTTTGGCGCCGATTATCGCCGGCCGGCTGCGCGCTCGTCTATCATAGGTCCTGACCCCGCATCCACCCGCTTTTAATCATGACCTCCCCTATTCCTGCCCTGAGCCACCTGGACGAATCCGGCCAGATCCGCATGGTCGATGTCGGCGCCAAGGCCGACACCGAGCGGGTTGCGGTTGCCAGCGGCCGGGTGCGCATGAACGCGCAGGCCTACGGCCTGCTCACCGCGCCGGGACAAGGCAAGGGCGAAGTCCTGAACACGGCCCGGGTCGCCGCCGTGCTGGCCGCAAAACGCTGCGCCGACCTGATACCGCTGTGCCACAGCCTGCCGCTGGCCTTCGTGGGCGTGGACTTCAGCCTGCTCGAAGACGGACACGCCGTCGAGGTGCGCGCCACCTGCCGCACCCAGTACAAGACCGGCGTCGAAATGGAGGCCATGACGGCCTGCAGCGTCGCGGCGCTGACGATATACGATATGTGCAAGGCCGCCGACAAGGGCATCGTCATCGAGGACATCCGCCTGGAATACAAATCGGGCGGCAAGAGCGGCCAATGGCGCAGACAGGCATGAACACCACCGTCAATCTCCTTTATTTCGCCCGCGTGGCCGAGCTGGTGGGCAAGCGCACGGAGGCCTGGCCCCTGGCCGCCGACACCACCGGCGAGCATCTGCTGGCCGCGTTGCGTGCACGCTATCCGGACCTGGCCCAGGCCGGGCGCCTGCGCCTGGCCATCAACCAGGAACACGCTGCGCCCGCGGCGCTCGTGCGGGCCGGCGACGAGGTCGCGGTGTTCGAGCCCGTGACCGGCGGCTGAACGAACGGAGCCGGCCATGATCCTCGTCCAGGAAGCCGATTTCGACGGCGCTGCGCTGATGCGCGCCCTGCGCGACACTGCGGGCGGCCAGGCCGGCGCCATCGTCACCTTCACCGGCTATGTGCGCGACTACGCTCCCGGCGAACCGACGCAGACGCTGACCCTGGAGCACTACCCCGGCATGTGCGAGCGCGAGCTCGAGGAAATCGCCGCCACCGCGCGCCGGCGCTGGAATCTGGCCGGCACCGTCATCGCCCATCGCGTCGGCACCTTGCATCGCGAGGCGCAGATCGTGTTCGTGGCCGCGGCCAGCGCGCACCGCGGCGATGCCTTTCGCGGCTGCGAATACATGATCGATGCGCTCAAGACGCGGGCGCCTTTCTGGAAGCGCGAGGCCCTGGCTTCGGGCAAGCAGTTCTGGGTCGAACAGCGCCAGGCCGACGAATCCCGCACCCAATACTGGAACGACACACAGATCCCCAAGGAAACGCCATGAGCAGCCACAACGAAGCAGCCATCTCGCTCGACTGCGCCATTCTCACGGTAAGCGACAGGCGCACCGCCGGAGACGACACGTCCGGCAACCTGCTGGCCGAGCACGTGGCGCGGGCCGGCCACGTCTGCGCCAGGCGCGAGATCGTGCGCGACGACGTCTACCAGGTCCGCCGAGTGATCAGCGACTGGATCGCCGACCCGCAGGTCCAGGTCATTCTCACCACCGGCGGTACCGGCTTCTCGCATAAGGATTCCGTGCCCGAGGCCATCATGCCCCTGTTCGACAAGGAAATCGACGGCTTCGGCGAGCTGTTCCGCCAGCTGTCCTTCGAGGAAATCGGCAGTTCCACCATCCAGTCGCGCGCATTGGCGGGTTATGCCAACAACACCGTGATCTTCTGCATGCCCGGCTCCAATCACGCCTGCGAAATGGCCTGGAGCCGCATCATCCGCGAACAGCTCGACAGCGGCCACAAGCCCTGCAATTTCGCCACCCACCTCAACCGCGCCCGCTCTGCGGCCTGATACACCGACCTGCCTGCATCCCATGCTCGAATTCGACGAGGCCCAGTCCCGGCTTACCGAAGCCGCCCCCGTTCCCGCGCGCTCCGAAACCGTCCCTCTGCTCCAGGCTGCGGGCCGCGTGCTGGCAAGCAGCCTTGTCGCCACGGTCGACCTGCCGCCGGCCGATAACAGCGCCATGGACGGCTACGCGATCCGCCAGGCCGACTACCGGCCCGGCGCCAGCATGCCCATCCAGCAGCGCTGCTACGCCGGCGACAAGCCTGAACCGCTAATCGCCGGCCAGGCCACGCGGCTCTTCACGGGCAGCCTGATTCCGCAGGGCGCCGACACCGTGGTCATGCAGGAAAATGCGCGCGAGGCAGACGGCAAGGTCGAGATCACCGAAGCGCCGCAGCCGGGCCAGCACGTGCGCAAACTGGGCGAGGACGTGCGCTGCGGCACGCCGCTGCTGCCGGCCGGCACCCTGCTGCAGGCCGCGCATATCGCGCTGCTGGCTTCGCAGGGGCTGGACCGGATCGAGGTCCATCCGCGCCTGCGCGTGGGCATCCTGACCACAGGCGACGAACTGGCCATGCCCGGCCAGCCGCGCGCGGCCGGACACGTCTACAACTCAAACGGCCCGATGCTGGCCGCCCTGGCGCAAGGCCTGGGCGCGCAGGTGGCCCAGATACGGCACGCCCGCGACGATGCCGCCGACCTGCAGGCCGCCTTGCGCGCCCTGCAATCCGATTGCGATCTCATCATCAGTGTAGGCGGCGTGTCGGTGGGTGACCGCGATCTGGTCAAGCCCGCCATCGAGTCGCTGGGCGGCGAGCTGGCGCTCTGGAAAGTGCGCATGAAGCCGGGCAAGCCGGTGGCCATGGCCAGGCTCGGCGACCGGCTGATCGTCTGCCTGCCCGGCAACCCGGTGTCGGCCTATGCCGTGTTCGCGGTGCTGGTGTCGCCCATGATCCGCCGCATGCAGGGTCGCTCGCGCATCTATCCTCCGGTGCTGCGCGCCGCGCTGCGCACGGAAAAAACCCGCCAAGACAGCCGGGAGGAGTTCATGCGGGTGCAATACCATCCGCTGGCGGACGGCCATGCCGACGTGGCGCCCTACAGCAACCAGAGTTCGGGCGTGATGAGCTCGCTGCCCTGGTGCGACGGCCTGGCGCGCCTGCCGGCCGGCGTCCCCGTGCGCGACGGGGATATCGTGAGCTACTACGATCTCAGGCACTGGCTGGCCTGACTGGCGCGGGCGCCGCGACGGCGCCCTGCGTTCATTCCTTGACGTGGAACACCAGCGTGGCCACGCGCGACAGGCTCAGCACCTTGACCGTGACGCTGCCCAGCAGCAGCCGGGACAGGCCGCTGCGGCCATGGCTGCCGATGAAGATCAGGTCGCAGTGTTCGTCCGTAGCGGCCTGCACGATGCCGTCGGCCACATTGAAGTTGGACACCGAGCGCGTGGTGACCTTCACCCCTGCGGTATCGGCGCGATCGCTGATGTGCTTGAGGTACTTCGCGCTCTGCTCTGCCGCCGCCTTCTCGTAGTCTTCGTCGGTGATGGCGTAGGCAGCCGCCATGCCGTCGAACCCGATCGTGGCCGCGAAAGGCTGCGTGACGTGCAGCGCAACGACCTCGGCTCCGACCGATCGCGCAAGGATGATACCGGCATTGGCAGCCTGGCACGACAGCGGAGAACCATCGGTGGGAAGCAGGATTTTCTTGAACATGGCCTCGCTCCTTCTTGGAAGTAACGCTTGCATGCTACCGGAAAAAAACAGCCGCCGTCATGACCTGCGTCAAACCCGCCCGATCCCCGCTGCGTGCAGCCAAGACGAACGGCGTCAGCCCAGCTGCTGCGCGTTGGCGTAGAGATTGGTGCAGCGCGTGCCGGTGCGGCAATAGGCCAGGACGGGGCCGGGCAGCGTGCGCAGCAGCTCGGCGAAACGGGTCACATCGTCCATGGTCATGGCGCCGCTGACCACCGGCTGGTCTTGAACCTTCACTCCCAACGCCTCGGCCGCGCGCGTCACCTCGGCCGCAGTGGGCTGGTCGGCTCCGCCTTCGTAATCGGGCCGGTTGATGATGATGCTCTTGTAGCCGGCCGCGGCGACATCGGCCAGGTCCTCGGGAGCGAGCTGGGGCGCGACGGCGAAAGTGGGGGAAAGCGGACGGATGGCGGCGGACATGATGGGTTTCCTGAAAAAGAATCGGACGATGGAAAAAGTATATGCCGGCCCGCGCCCGCATGGATTGGCTACGGGCGACCGGCTGCGAGCGGCTAGCTGCGGGCGGCCGCGCCCGCGTGCTCGCGCTGCAGGACGGCAAGATCGCGCCAGGCCTTGCCGTCGTCGACCATGGACACCGCGAAGCGCAGCAGGGTGGAGGGTGCCTGCGAAGGCGAGAACAAGGTCCCCGGCACCAGCAGCATGCCGCGCCCGGCCGCTTCGCGCGCCACGGTCTCTGAATCGCGGCCGCAATCGGCCAGGATGAAAATGCCGGCATAGGGTTCATGCGGCATGGCGAATCCCAGCTTGAGCAACGCCTTGACGCAACGCTCGCGCGCCTCGTCCACGCGCTGGCGCACGCGTTCGACATGGCGCCGGTACTGCCCTTCCATCAGCACGCGGTGCACGACGCGCTCGCCGACTTCGCCGGACGTGAGTCCGGCCAGCAGTTTCAGATCCGTGAGCTGCTGCACGATATCGGGATCGGCCGCCACGTAGCCCACCCGCAGGCTGGCCGCCAGCATCTTGGAAAAGCCGCCCACCATGATGACGCGCTTGAACCGGTCTAGTTCGCCCAGCGTGATGGCCCGGCCCGGGTGCAGCTCGCCGTAGGTGACGTCTTCGACTACGCGAAAATCGTGCCGCTCGGCCACGCGCAGGACATCGTAGGCCGCGCCGGCCGACAAGGTGTGCCCCGTGGGATTGTGCACGGCGCTGTTGATGATGAAGAGCTTGGGCTTGTGTTGGGTGGCCGCTTTTTCCAGCCAGGCAATGTCGGGGCCTTGCGGGCCGCGAGGCACGCCGATCAGGCGCGCGCCCATCGAGGCCAGGCGGCCGAAGATCACGAACCAGCCCGGGTCCTCGACCAGCACGGTGTCGCCCGGCTGCACGAAATGGCGCACCACCAGGTCCAGTCCGTGCGTTACGCCGTTGGTGGTGAGCAGGTTGCGCTCGGGATGCACGACCAGCCCCCGCTCCTGCAACAGGGCGGCGATCTGCTGGCGCAAGGGTTCGTAGCCTTGCGGATGGCCGTACGCCAGCAGGTTCGTACGCGCCGAGCGGCCCACGGCGCGTACGGCGGCGGCCACCATGTCGGGGTCGAGCCAGTCGGTGGGAAGCAGGCCCATGCTGCTCGGTGTGCCGGACGAGCCGGTACCGAACAGGCTGCGCAGCAGCCAGGCGTGGTCGATGCGCGCGGGCGCCTGCGGGCCGGAGGGCGCGGGCTGGAGCGCCTGGCGCGACCGCGCCTTGACGAAAAACCCGGCGCCGCGCCGCGATTGCAGCAGGCCGCGCGCCACCAGGCGGTCGTAGGCCTCGACCACCGTGAAGCGGCTCACGCCCGCCTGCTCGGCCATCTTGCGTATGGAAGGCAGCCGCGTGCCGGGGCGCAGCCCCTGGTCGTCGATGCGGCGGGCCAGATCGTCGGTGAGCTGGCTGACCAGCGTGGCATCGGCCTCGCGCACCGGCTGCCAGCCGGCCGCGGGCATGGCGGCGTGAACTGTCATGGCATATTTACCGGGCCAGTTATGAAAGCCAGCCCACAAAGTGTACCGGTACTGTACCGATAACTATGCATACAGTGGCAGAAAACCAGGCGGCTAGCAAGCCGCCCAACCCTCCCCTGCAAGCGCCGCGCCATGAATCCCACCCTGCTCTCCCTGCCGCTGATCTCACCCGCCCTGCTCGGTCCGCTGCTGCTGTTCATCCTGGTCAGCTCGATCACGCCCGGCCCCAACAACGCCATGCTGGCGTCCTCGGGCCTGACGTTCGGCATGCAGCGCACCGTGCCGCACCTGCTGGGGGTGAGCCTGGGCTTTTCGCTCATGGTGCTGCTGGTGGGCCTGGGCCTAGGCGCCGTGTTCGTGCATGAACCCGTGCTGTATCAGGTGCTCAAGTACGTGGGCGCCGCCTATCTGCTGTACCTGGCCTGGAAGATCGCGAACTCCGGCTCCGTGCAGGAGGGCCAGGCCCGCGCCCGGCCCATCACCTTCGCGCAGGCCGTGATGTTCCAGTGGGTCAATCCCAAGGCCTGGGTCATGGCAGTGGGCATCATCGCAACCTATACGCCGCAGCAGGGTTTCTTCGGCAATCTGCTGATCGCCACGCTGGCCTGCGTCATCATCAACCTGCCCTGCGTCGGCCTGTGGGTCCTTTTCGGCAGCACCCTGCGCCGGTGGCTGCACAGACCGGGCATCGTGCGCGGCTTCAATGTGTCGATGGCCTTGCTGCTGGTGGCGTCGCTCTATCCGGTGGCGCTGGAGCTGGCGGGACGCTGAGCCTGGGCAGGCCGAGAGTCCGGGTCAGCGCGACATCAGGGCATAGACGGCATAGGGCGTGACCAGGACATTGAATATGCCCGCCATCACCATGACCAGGCCGGCGACCGCGCCTTCCTCGTCGGCCAGTTCGCGGGCTTTGGCGGCGCCGGCGCCCTGCGCGCCCATGCCGAACAGCGCGCCGCGCGCCAGGGACGAACGCAGCGGTAGCCAGGCGCGCAGCCATTGCCCGATGCTGGCGCCCAGCACGCCGGTGATGATCACGAACACGGCCGTCAGATCGGGCACGCCGCCCACATGGGACGATACGTCCATGGCAAAAGGCGTGCCCACCGAGCGCGGCAACAGGCTCAGGCGCAAACCGGTGGACAGGCCCAGCAGTCCGCCCAGCAGCCAGGCGCTGGCGCTGGCGATCACGCTGCCCACCACGATGCCCGTTGCCAGCAGGGGCCAGTAGCGCAGGATCAAGGCGCGCTGCTCGTACAGCGGCAGCGCGAAGGCCACCAGCACCGGCCCGAGCATCAGCATCAGCCAGTGCGACCCAAGCATGTAGTCGCGATAGCCTGCGTGCAGATAGACCGCCAGCCCGAGCAACAGCGCCGGGGCCATGATCAGGGTGGAAGTCCAGAAGCACGGGCGTCGGCTGTAAAGCCAGCGCGCCAGGGCATAGACCAGCACCGTCGCTGCCGGCCAGAAATAGAGATCGATGTCCGGGCGCATGGTCAGGCCGTCCGCCGGTGCATCCAGCGATAGCCCAGGTCGATGGTCAGCGCGGTGCTCACCATCACCATGGCCGTGCCCACGACGATGGTCGCCAACACCTTGAACCCCAGCATGCCCAGCAATTCGCGGTGATTGAGCAGGGACATCACCGAAGGCACGAAAAAAAGCAGCATCTCGCCGAGCAGCCAGTTGGCGCCGCGGCGCACGGCCTGCACCGGCAGCTTGCCGCTGGCCAGCAGGCCCAGCACGATCAGCAGGCCGACAACCCCTCCTGGAATCGGCAGATCGAACAGGCCGGCGATTTTCTGGCCGGCCAGGGAGAACAGGATCAGCAGACCTATCTGCAACAGTTTGCTGTGGCGCAGCAAATTACGCAGGGTGACGGGACGGAAATAGGTCATGGCGGACTCCTTGTGCGGCCCCTCATTGGGTGCCGCTTTCATTTGTACGCTTCTCATCTCCATAGATAAAATGAATTATTTGAATAAAAACCATGCCAATTCAGAATAGGCAGAAATCTCGCGGCCGACCTTATACTGCGGCGCAGCATGGAGTCCCGGTTTATGGAATTGCGTACCCTGCGTGCCCTGGTGGAGGTCGTCCGCCAAGGGGGCTTCTCCCAGGCGGCGCGTGTGGTTTTCGCCACACAACCCACCGTCAGCAAGGCGGTCAGGCAGCTGGAGGACGAACTGCAGATGGTCCTGCTGGACCGCCAATCCCAGCCCCCGAAGCTCACTCAAGCCGGTGAAGTCGTGTATCGCCGCGCGCTCACCATGCTGGCCGAGCGCGACGACCTGAAGACCGAACTCGACGAAATCCGCGGCCTCAAGCGCGGCGTCCTGCGCCTGGGCTTGCCGCCCCTGGGCAGCAGGTCGCTCTTTGCCCCGCTCTTTGCCCGCTTCCGCAGCCGCTACCCCACCATCGAGATCAGCCTGGTGGAACATGGCAGCCGACGCCTGGAAGAGATGATCATGGCCGGCGAGCTGGAGCTGGCCGCCTCGCTCACGCCGGTGCCCACGGCCTTCGAGTGGCAACCCGTGGCTCGCGAACCCCTGGTGGCGCTGCTGCCGCCGGACCATCCGCACGCCGACGCAATGCATGTGAACCTGTGGCAGCTCAGGCATTCGCCCTTCATCCTTTTCGATGAAGGCTTCGCCCTGAATCGCGTGCTGGAGGACGCCTGGCGGCAGGCCGGGATCACGCCCACGGTGGCCGCGCGCAGCGGCCAGATCGATTTCATCATTGCGCTGGTGGCCGCCGGCCTGGGCGTGGCTTTTCTGCCCCGCCTGGAACTGCAGGCGCGCTCGATCAGCGGCGTCAACTGCGTGCCGCTGATCGAGCCGGCAACCGATTGGGAGCTCTGCCTGATCTGGCGCCGCGGCGGCTATCTGTCGCATGCGGCCCAGGCCTGGCTCGCCTTGGCGCGGGAACAGCGTCCTAGGGGGTGATCCGGCTCTGCCGCTCGATCCGCAGGCCCCGGGCCTGCAGCCAGCGCGGCAGATCCTCGCCCGACAGGACCTCGAACTCGGCCGCTCGCTGGCGCATGAGCGCATCGCCCTCATCGGGCGCGGCCGCGCGGGCGGGGTGGCACATCATCAAGTCGCCGTCCCGGGCGGCATCGAGCCAGCAACGCAGCAGCCTCGCATAATGCGCCGCGCCGCCGCTCAGTCCGTAGACACCCAGGAACCGGTCGTTGCTGCGCCAGCCGCGCTCGTGCACGGTCTGCCGCAACGCGCCGGCGCCCAGGGCGCCGATGAGCTGCGCCTTG
>DAIDKG010000298.1 GCA_027450125.1 Bordetella sp.
CTTGGCTTCAAGAGCCTGGCGAATGGCTTCAGCCACTGCATGATTCGACTCAGGCGCGGGAATGATGCCTTCTGCCCGGGCAAATTGCACCCCCGCGGCAAAGGCGTCGAGTTGCTGCACGGTGACGGCTTCGGCCAGTCCAAGGTCGATGACATGCGAAACCAGCGGCGCCATGCCGTGGTAGCGCAGACCCCCGGCGTGGAACCCCGGAGGCACAAAGGTGCTGCCCAACGTGTGCATTTTCACCAGCGGCGTCAGATGGACGGTATCGCCGAAGTCGTAGGTAAAGCGCCCCTTGGTCAGGCTGGGGCAGGCGTTCGGCTCCACGGCTACGATGTGCGCATGTGACTTTCCCTTGAGCTTGCGGCCCAGGTACGGCATCGCCAGCCCGGCAAAATTCGATCCCCCGCCGGTGCAGCCAATGATGACATCCGGATCGTCGCCGGCCATCGCCATCTGTTCGATGGCTTCCTGGCCGATCACCGTCTGGTGCAGCAGTACGTGATTCAACACGCTGCCCAGCGCGTACTTGGTATTGGGATCCTTGGCGGCCACCTCGACGGCTTCGGAGATGGCGATGCCGAGTGACCCTCTCGAGTCGGGATGCTCGGCCAGAATCGCGCGGCCCGAATCCGTGAGCGGGCTGGGACTCGCCGTCACCGATGCGCCGAACGCTTCCATCAGGGCGCGGCGATACGGCTTCTGGTCGTAGCTCACCCGCACCATGAAGACCTTGCACTGGAGCCCAAGAAACGCACAAGCCATTGACAGCGCCGATCCCCACTGCCCGGCGCCGGTTTCGGTCGAAAGGTGCGTTATGCCTTCCTGCTTGTTGTACCAGGCCTGCGCAACGGCGGTGTTCAGCTTGTGCGAGCCGGCCGGGCTCGCGCCTTCGTACTTATAGTAGATACGCGCCGGCGTATCGAGCGCCTTTTCCAACCGCCGCGCCCGCATCAGCGGCGCAGTCCGCCACTGCGCGTAAATCTGCCGCACCTCTTCGGGAATCTCAATCTCGCGTTCCTGGCTCGCCTCCTGCGCAATCAGCGCCATGGGAAACAGCGGCGCCAGATCGTCCGGCGTCAGCGGCTGCAACGTGCCGGGATGTAGTGGCGGCGCGGGCGGTGTCGGCAGGTCGGGAACAATGTTGTACCAGGCGAGCGGAATATGGCTCTGAGGCAGGTTATAGGCGATGGTTTCCATGCCGATATTTTACAGAAGCCCGCGCTTCCCCAGAAACGATCTGCGCCGCAGGCTCACTTGCGCCCTGCTGTGGCAGTCGTCACTGCGAGGGACAACCGCACCCGCATAGGCTTTTGGGCCAGGGAACGAGGAGAAGATGCCAATGTCAATTGCCGTTGAAAACTCGAAGACCGTAGCGAACCTGTTGGCCGCCTTTGAAGGCGAATCGAATGCCCATGCCAAGTACACCGCGTTTGCGGCGAAGGCAGACACCGAAGGATGGCGCGGAGCCGCCAGTCTGTTCCGCGCGGCCGCACGCGCCGAACAGATCCATGCCGAAAATCATGCCCGCGTTATCAAGCAATTGGGCGGTGAGGCCCGTTGCGAGATTCATGCGCCCGAAGTAAAAAGCACGCTTGAAAACCTGAAAGCGGCGCTTGCCGGCGAGCAGTACGAAATCGACACAATGTACCCCGGATTCCTGGCCGAGGCAACGGAGCGGAAAAACAACGCTGCCGTCCGCACCTTCCACGGCGCGCTCGAAGCCGAAAAGACCCACGCCCGGCTCTACGGCGAGGCGATCGCGCTTGTCGAAGCCGGAAAGAAAGATACCTGGGTGCGCGAGGCGCGGGCTTTTTATGTGTGTCCGGTGTGCGGCCATACCACGGAAACGCCCGAGGAGCACGACCGCTGCCCGGTGTGCAATTGCCCGTGGGACCGGTTCGAGACAATCAAATAAGGCGCTGAATCGGAAGCCGCGAAG
>DAIDKG010000299.1 GCA_027450125.1 Bordetella sp.
GGATCGAGCGCGACGATTTCCGCGAGGAAGCGCCCAAGAAGTACTTCCGGCTCTTTCCCGGCAACCTGGTGCGCCTGAAGTACGGCTACGTGATCCGGTGCACCGGCTGCACCAAGGATGCCTCTGGCAACGTGGTCGAAGTGCAGGCCGAATACCTGCCCGAAACCCGCAGCGGCACGCCCGGCGCCGACAGCGTCAAGGTCAAGGGCAACATCACCTGGGTCAGTGCGGCGCATGCCGTGCCGGCCACCGTGCACCTGTACGACCGGCTCTTCGCCGACCCCATGCCCGACGCCGGCGACAAGGACTTTATCGCCTGCCTGAACCCCAATTCGCGCCAGACCGTGCGCGCCTGGCTGGAGCCCGGCACGGTGGCCTCCCCGGGGGCCACCTGGCAGTTCGAGCGCCTGGGCTATTTCACGGCCGACCGCGTCACCTCCACGCCCGAAGCGCCGGTGCTCAACCGCATCGTCACGCTGCGCGATTCGTGGGGGGTTTGATGAGCGACGAAGCAGCCCTGGATTTCAAAAGCGCCACGCTCTACGCCGTGCGACTGGTGCTGCACAGCGCCGACCCCGGGCGCATCGAGGCGGCCCTGGCGCAGCGCATGCAGGACGCTGGTGGGTTTTTCGAGAACGAGCCTGTCGTCGTCGACGCCAGCCGCATCGAGGACGGCATCGTGGACTGGCCGCGCCTGCTGGCCGCCCTGCGGGACCACAAGCTGCCCGTCATCGGCGTCGTGGCCGAGGCAGGCAACCTCGAGGCCGCCCGCGCCGGGGGCCTGGTGCCGGTGGACCTGTCCGCCACGGCGCCGCGCGCGGCGGCCGCGCAACCGGCTCCGGCCGAACCTGCCCAAACCCGGCAGCCGCCCGCCGCCCAGGAGATCGACGCCGAAGCAGTTCCGGCACCCACCCCCGCCGCCCCGACCCTGGTCGTCAACCGGCCGTTGCGTTCGGGCCAGCGCGTCTATGCGCGCAACACCGACCTGGTGGTGATCGGCATGGTGAGCCAGGGCGCCGAGGTCATCGCAGACGGCAACGTGCATGTGTACGGACCGCTGCGCGGCAAGGCCATGGCCGGCGCGCGCGGCGACGCCTCGGCCCGCATCTTCACCACGCAGCTCGAGCCCGAGCTGCTGGCGGTGGCCGGCGTCTATCGCGTGATCGAGGAAAAGCTCGACGCCCAGGTGCACGGCAAGCCGGCGCTGGTCTCGCTGCAAGGCGAGACGCTCAAGATCGAAGCGCTGGGCGAGTAGCAGAACATGCGCCCAAGCCGCGCGCATCAGGCCAGCCGCCCATCCCGCAGTCCGCGGGAAAAGGACGGGGCGCGCCCGCGAACAGAAGGTACGCTCGTCACACATTTGGAAAAAAGCCCGCAGGGCTTTTTGCTTTACGATAACGCGATTTTTCACAATCGAATTTCATAACTAAAAGGGACCCAACGGTCATGACACGCATCGTGGTGGTGACTTCCGGCAAGGGCGGCGTGGGCAAGACCACGACCAGCGCCAGCTTCTCCTCCGGCCTGGCCATGCGCGGCCACAAGACCGCCGTGATCGACATCGACGTCGGCCTGCGCAACCTGGATCTGATCATGGGCTGCGAGCGCCGCGTGGTGTACGACTTCGTCAACGTCATCCAGGGCGAAGCCACGCTCAACCAGGCCCTGATCAAAGACAAGCAGCTCGAGAACCTCTTCGTGCTGCCGGCCTCCCAGACCCGCGACAAGGACGCCCTTACCCAGGAAGGCGTGGGCAAGGTCATGGACGAGCTCAAGGGAATGGGCTTTGACTACATCGTCTGCGACTCGCCCGCCGGCATCGAGACGGGCGCGCTCATGGCGGCCTATTTCGCCGACGACGCGCTGGTGGTGACCAACCCCGAAGTCTCCTCGGTGCGCGACTCCGACCGCATCCTGGGCATCCTGGCCGCCAAGTCCAAGCGCGCGATCGACGGCGTCGAACCGGTCAAGGAATACCTGCTGCTCACCCGCTACAACCCCAAGCGGGTCAGCGAAGGCGAGATGCTCTCGCTCACCGACATCGAGGACATCCTGCGCATCAAGCTCATCGGCGTGATTCCCGAATCCGAATCCGTGCTGCAGGCGTCCAACCAGGGGGTGCCCGCCATCCACCTGAAAGGCACCGACGTGGCCGAGTCCTACCAGGACGTGGTCGCCCGCTACCTGGGCGAAGAACGTTCCCTGCGCTTTACCGACTACAACAAGCCGGGACTGCTCAAGCGCCTTTTCGGGGGGAAATGACCCATGGCCTTTCTGTCTCTGTCCAGCCTGTTCGGCCAGAAGAAGAACACCGCGTCGGTCGCCAAGGAGCGCCTGCAGATCATCCTGGCGCACGAGCGTAGCGCGGGCCAGAGCGCCGCGCCCGACTACCTGCCCCAGCTGCAGCAGGAACTCATCGCGGTGATCTCCAAGTACGTCAAGATCAATCCCGACGACATCAAGGTCAACGTCGAGCGCCAGGACAACCTCGAAGTGCTCGAGGTCAAGATCGAGATGCCGCAGCCCGGGGCGTGAGTCCCTGCCTTCAGGGCTGCCGCGAGGCGGCCGGATAGGCCTGGCCGATCAGCTGCGCCAGCCACTGCATGAACACACGCAGCCGCAGGGGCGCGTGCCGCCGGTCCGCATAGAGCAGCGTCACCGGCAGCGGCGCGGCCCGCCAGAGCGGCATCACCTCCCGCAAGGCCCCCCGGGCCAGATGGTCGCGAACGCCGCTGAGCGGCACCTGGATCAGGCCCAGCCCGGCCAGGCACGCCGCCTCGTAGGCGTCCACGCCATTGACCGT
>DAIDKG010000300.1 GCA_027450125.1 Bordetella sp.
TTGCGCACCAGCGCGTCGTAGTCGGGCTGGCGGTCGGCGGTGCACGGCGTCATCAGGGCGGGAATGGTGCCGGTGAAAATATTGCTCATGGTCTTTCCTCGAAACGGGCTGGGGGATTCGCAGCTTGAGCCAGCTTGGCGCCGGCACATGAAAAGAAGAATAGCTTATTTTGAATATTTTATACAATATTCAAAATAAAAAAATGGCAAGCTATCGGCAGGCTGGCCAGCCGGCCTGATGAAGATCGGGATGATGAAAAAGCGCCCGCGCCGGGCGCTTCGGCGCGCTTATGCGGGGTACAGCGCCCCCAACACCCGGGCGCCTCGCGCTCCGGTCACTTCGGGGACCCCTGCCTGCAATCCATCCACGTGCATCTGCGCCAGCCATGCAAAGGCCAGCGCTTCCATCCATTGCGCCGACACGCCTTCCTCGTCCGTGGTTCGCGCCGGCCGCCGCAGGGCCTGGGCGAGATCGCGCATCAGCGCGGCATTGCGCGAGCCTCCGCCGCAGACCAGAACCTCGGCGGCCTCGGGCATGGCGGCGTCCAGGGCGTCGGCCACGGTTTGCGCCGTGAAGCGCTGCAGCGTGGCCTGTACGTCGGCGGGGTTCTTGTGCCGCCACTCGGCCAACCGGGCGTCGAGCCAGCCCGTATTGAACAGGTCGCGTCCGGTGGACTTGGGCGGCGGCAGCATCAGCCAGGGTTCACTGGCGATCAGCGCCTGCAGCAGCGCCGCGTCGACGCGGCCGCTGGCCGCCCAGCGGCCGTCCTCGTCGAAGGCCTGGCCAGTGTGCCGCTGGCACCACGCATCGAGCAGCACATTGGCCGGGCCGGTGTCCAGGCCGCGCGGCGCCTGCCCGGGGGACAGCAGCGTCAAATTGGCGATGCCTCCCAGGTTGAGAACGGCGCGCGGCGTGCCGCCACCGAACATGGCTGCGTGAAAGGGCGGCACCAGCGGGGCCCCTTGTCCACCGGCCGCGACATCGCGGCTGCGGAAGTCGGCCACCACGTCGATGCCGGCCAGCTCGGCCAGTAGCGCGGGGGCGTTGAGCTGGATGGTGTAGCCCTGCTCGGGCCGGTGCCGCACAGTCTGCCCGTGCGCGCCGATGGCGGTCACGTCCGCGGCGGACACCCCGGTATCGTCCAGCAGGCGATGCACGGCCTGGGCATAGAGTCTTGCCAGCGCGTTGGCCGCGCGTGCCGCGCGTTCCAGTTCGTCGTGGCCTGCCGTGTTGAGCGCCAGCAATTGCGCACGCAGCCCGTCGGGCATGGGCAGCGCCACGCCGGCCAGGGTCTGCGGGCGGCCCTGGGCCGGCAGGCGAATCAGCACGCCGTCCACGCCGTCCATGCTGGTGCCGGACATCAAGCCGATGAAAAGTCGGCCGTCGGTGTGATGCCCGGCATTTCGGCTGCTGGCGCCCCGGCTAGTCTGGTTCAGCGAGGATGATTCCGGCATCAAAAGGCTCGCCTGGTTGCGATCAGGCCGTTGGATGGAAGGATTGTCCATCGTAGCAAGAAAGTCCCGCCGTGCCTTGCGCCCGCGCACGAGCAAGGGATCGCTGATGTCCCACTGTCAGGCCCCAGGCGATTCGGCCGTCCAGCCGGTCAGCACGCCTGCGATCTGCTCGCGCATCCAGCGGTGCAGCGGGCTGTGATGAGTACGTTCGTGCCAGGCCATGGCGATTTCGATAGTCGGAACGGAAATCGGCAATGGGTAGGATTTGAGCGTCGCGGCGCGTTCGCGAGCCAGCGTCGCAGGAAAGACCGAAACCAGATCGGTGTCGCACAGGATCTGTTCGGCCACCAAAAAGCTGGGCACCGACACGCTACCGCGGCGCGATAGATTGAGCTTGTGCAGCACGCCGTCGGTGACGCCGGAAAAATCCCCGCCCAACGGCGACACGATCAGGTGATTCATGGACGAAAACACGTCCAGGGCGAGGCTGTCGTCCTGGAACGGGTGGTCGCGGCGCATGACGCAAACCAGCTGTTCCTGATAGAGCTGGCGCAGGTGCAGGCGGTCATGGTGGATCAGCGCGCTGCATCCGACGAGCAGGTCCACCTGGCCCGAAGCCATATGGCTGTCCAGTGCCGGGATCATGGCGCGGGTGCCTGGCACGAATCCCAGCTGAATGCCCGGCGCCGCGTCGGCCATGGTCGCGAACCATTTTCCGATGCGGCATTGGACGGCATCGCTGGCGCTGATCATGACCACGGCCTGGATGGTGGCCAGATCGAAGTCTTCTCGTTGCACGATGGCGCGGAAGCCGTCGACCAGTTCCGACAGCCTGGGGGCGATCCCCAACGCGCGAGGGGTGGGGGTCATGGCGCGCGCGCCCGGGATCAGCAACGGATCGTCGAACATGCGGCGCAGGCGCGCCAGTTGCGCGGAAACTGCCGGCTGGCTGCTGCGCAGCTTGGCTGCGGCTTTGGTCACGCTGCGTTCGGCCAGCAGGGTTTCCAGAGTAAGAAGCAGATTGAGATCAAGACGATTATCCATAATTTAAATTATATACTTCAAATATATGAAATCTATTTGAATTATGGATTGAGGGAGCGCACTATTCGGTCATGCAAGATTTAAGCGTTAACCCCTAAGAGTTAACCCTTAATTTTTGATTCTTGCTTATCACTGATACGTATAGGAGCTTCACCATGAAAAAGACCCAAATCCTCTCCGCCCTCACCCTCTCTGCCGCGCTGGGCCTGGCCGCAATCTCCACCAGCGCCGTGGCCGCCACCTCCGGCAACCTGCTGGGCAGCATCGTCCCTTCGTCCCAGGCCGATCGCACGGTTTCCCTCGCCGGCAACACCAGCAATATCGTCGTCAAGCGTGGTGAAACGGTGAACTTCGTGGCCGCCAACGGCCAGAAATTCGCCGTCAAGTTCGACGGCGTGCGCAATGCGTTCAACCTGCAGGAACTGGTTCCCGCCGCTGCGCTCAACCATCCGGTCGACGTCTATGTGCACGGCCGCTTCAGCAACCTGGGCGCGTGATCGCGCCATGGCTTCCCTGCGCGGCGCCGGTCGCCAGCGAGAAGACAGACCCGCTGCCAGGTAGGCGCGATGCGCGCCTCTCGATCCACGGGACGGGCGCTCCGTCCGGGATCGATGGCAGCAGCAGGCAATCCCCACGAGGCTATATGCCGAATGGGGATTTTTTTTCATAGTAATGTCCAAGCGCGAACCGGTGATTTTTTGTGTGCTTCGCCGGCACCTTGCGCCGTCAGCCGGCATCCGCGAGGCCAGGTTGTCTCACGCAGGGCGGCGTTGCAAGGCCTTGCATCAGCCTGGGCCGTCGCTGCGGGCCATGCGTGGCCCCACGTACAGGAAGATCGACTCCATCCAGGCCAAGACCCGTGGGCGGACTAGGCTTACAGCGATGCGACGTGATCGTTCTCGGAAGAGCGCTGGCCCGGCATTTGGGCCAGCATGCGGATCTGCCTGCGATACGGGGCCAGCGCATGCATGAAGGCGCTGCGCTCGCCCGGGTCCAGGGCTCGCGCCACCGGCAGATCGACCGACAGCGGGTCCACGGGCCGGTTGTCGACGCGGAATTCATAGTGCAAGTGCGGGCCGGTGGCCCAGCCGGTGGCGCCGACATAGCCTATGACCTGGTCCTGCGACACCTTGTCGCCCTTGTGCAGGCCGTCGGCGATTCGGCTTTGGTGGGCATAGACGGTGGAGTAGTTGCCGTAGTGCTTGAGAATGACCACGTTGCCGTACCCGTTCTGCCAGCCTGCGAATTCGACCACGCCATCGGCCGTGGCATGGATGGGAGTGCCCGTGGGCGCGGCGTAATCCACGCCCTTGTGGGCCGTCCAGATCTTGTGCAGCGGGTGCATGCGCATGCCGAAGGTCGAACTGATGCGGGTGAACTTGAGCGCGGTGCGCAGAAACGCGCCGCGCAGGCTCATGCCGTCGAAGTCGTAGTAGGCTCCCGACCCGGAGCCGGGATCGGGACTGAACCACACCGCGTTGTAGGGTTTGCCGTCGTTGACGAACTGCACGGCCAGCACGCGCCCTGCACCGGCATAGCGGCCTTCGTGCTGCCGCGTTTCGTACACCACGCGGAACCGGTCGCCTTCCCGCAGGTCGTGCAGGAAGTCGATCTTGGCTCCCAGGATGTCGGCGATCTGCAGCGTGACGGCATCGGGGATGCCGGCCTCGTCCGTGGCCGCAAAGAGTGACGAACGGATCACGCCCACCGCCAGATTGGTTCGCGTGGTGGTGTCCTCGGCGCTTTCGCGGGCCGTGTAGCCGCCCTGGCCGTCCGACTCGACGACCAGCACGCGGGCGGTGCCGGTCTGGGCCGAGTCGTCATCCCTGGCATCGGGCGTATGCACATAGCGCAGCCAGGCCAGGTTGCCCTGGTCGTCGGTGGCGGCCTTCACCGTGCGGCCGGGATAGAGTTTGTAGATGCTGCGCGCGCTGGCGTCCTGTGTGAGGAAGGCCAGCAGCTTGGGGTCGTAGGCATCCAGCCGCTGCAGCACGGCGGCCAGCGTATCGCCGCGGCGTATGCGGGTTTCGCTGACGAAGGGGGCTGAACCGGCGCTGCCGACACGGATGTCGCTGGGTTTGAGCGGCAGGGGGCGGGTGATGAGGTGCTGGACGGGGGCCTGGGGTTCGGACCTGGGAACCATGCCCAGCGCTGCCGCGGCGGCGAAAAAGCCGACAGCGCAGGCAATCAGGGTGCGCCGGACCAGCGTGGCGCCGCGGCTGTTAGTCTGGGGGGCGGCAAAGAAGCGTCGAATCACGGGCAGGCTGCGTTGTTGAGTGTTTGATGTGTTGTGAAATTGCTACAATTGAGGGCGGTTCCGGGTGGAGCCGAGGTTTGTCTATTGCGCTTTTCAA
>DAIDKG010000301.1 GCA_027450125.1 Bordetella sp.
GGCGCTGCGCCAGGGCGCGCTGCGCGGCGCGGCCATCGATGTCTTCGAACAGGAACCGCTGCCTGCGGGCAGTCCCCTGGCCGACGTCCCCAACCTGATCCTGACGCCGCACATCGCGGGCCTGACGCAGGAAGCCAACGAACGCGTGTCGCACCTCGTGGCGCAGCGCGTGGATGAAATCCTGCGCGCCTGAAGGCCCTGGCCGCCCGCGCCTTTCACATCGGAACCCCTTCTCATGGCACGCATCGCATTCGACGAACTTGAACAAATGGCCGAACAAGCCCTGAGCACCCATGGCGCTTCACCCGCCATGGCCCGCGCCACCGCGCAAGCGCTGGCCAGGGCGGACGCGCAAGGCCTGGCTTCGCATGGCGTGTCGCGCGTTCCCGCCTACTGCGCGCACTTGCGCAACGGCCGCGTCGACGGGGCCGCGCTGCCGGTCATCGTGCACGAGCATGGCGCCGGCCTGCTGGTGGACGCCGCCGACGGCCTGGCGTTCCCGGCCTGCGCGCTGGCGGTGAGCGAAGCGGTGGAGCGCGCCGCGCGCCTGGGCGTCGCATTCGCCGGCGTCACCAACAGCCATCACTTCGGAGCAGCCGGGCTGCATCTGGAGGCCGTCGCTCGGGCCGCAATGGTGGGGCTGGCCTTCAGCAACTCCCCCGCCGCCATGCCGGCCTGGGGAGGCAAACGCGCGCTGTTCGGCACCAACCCCATCGCCGCCGTGTTCCCGCGCCGCCAGGCCGAACCGCTGCTGATCGACCTGTCGCTGTCAGCCGTGGCGCGAGGCAAGCTGATGGTCGCCGCGCGCGACGGCCAACCCATCCCGCTGGGCTGGGCGCTGGATGCCGACGGCCAGCCCACCACCGACCCGAAGGCGGGCATGGCCGGCAGCATGCTGCCGGCCGGCGGCGTCAAGGGCGCGATGCTCGCACTGATCGTCGAACTGCTGACCTGCGCGCTGACCGGCGCCCGATTCGGCTTCGAGGCCGACTCCTTCCTGACTGACGAGGGCAACCGGCCTCGGATCGGCCAGGCTTTCCTGGTGATCGACCCGCGCGCCCTGGCCGGGCAGGACGTCTTTTTCGAGCGCATCGAGACGCTGGTCGCCGCCATGCTGGAAGACGCACAGGTGCGCCTGCCCGGCGCGAGGCGCGGCGAGCGCGAACGCGCCGCGCGTGCCTCGGGCATCGACCTGGCAGACCAAGTCTTGCTGCAATTGCGCCAGCTCGCGCAAGGCACCAGATCAATGCAATGAATCACCGTATTGGTGCAAACGCACCACGATGAGGCCTCAAATCGGCCGCGGCAATTGAAATACGCCTGAAAAACTGGGGTGCGCACCGTCTTGGCCCCTTGATTCCCCATATTGGTTAGCCTGGCCTGGTTTTTGCTTGTTCTTGCACTACTTTGATACATGACAAGCCTCTGCCCTCCATGGACAACCTCAAGACAAGCTCCGACACCCTGTTTCTGCTGCTCGGCGCCGGCATGGTGCTCGCCATGCACGCTGGCTTCGCCTTCCTGGAACTGGGCACGGTCCGCCAGAAAAACCAGGTCAACGCGCTCGTGAAGATATTGGTCGATTTCTCGGTGTCGACCATCGCCTACTTCTTCATCGGCTACACCATCGCCTACGGCGTGCAGTTCATCACCGACGTGAACGCGCTGGCGCAGCACAACGGCTATCAGCTGGTGCGCTTTTTCTTTCTGCTGACGTTCGCGGCGGCGATCCCGGCCATCGTCTCGGGCGGTATCGCCGAACGCTCGAAATTCAACCCGCAGCTGTGCGCGACCTTCGTGATCGTGGGCTTTCTCTACCCCTTGTTCGAGGGCATGGCCTGGAACGACCGCTTCGGCGTGCAGGACATGCTGGCGCACGTGTTCGGCGCGCCGTTCCACGACTTCGCCGGATCGGTCGTCGTGCATGCATTCGGCGGCTGGGTCGCGCTGCCGGCCGTGATGCTGCTCGGCCCGCGGCACGGCCGCTACACCCGCGACGGCCGCGTGGCCGCCGCGCACCCGCCGTCGAGCATTCCTTTCCTGGCGCTGGGCGCCTGGGTGCTCACCGTGGGCTGGTTCGGCTTCAACGTGATGAGCGCGCAGACCCTGGACAAGATCAGCGGCCT
>DAIDKG010000302.1 GCA_027450125.1 Bordetella sp.
AACGAGCCCACGCCGGACTGGCTGTCCTTTTTCATGTTCACCTATTTCACTGACCGCGACGGCAAGTTCCAGTTGTGCGCGCTGGCCGAATCGGGCTTCGACCCGTTGGCGCGCACCACCAAGTTCATGCTTACCGAAGAGGCGCACCACATGTTTGTGGGCGAGTCGGGTGTGTCGCGGGTGATCCAGCGCACCTGCGAAGTGATGAACCAGCTCAAGACCGACGACCCCGCCACGATACGCGCGGCCGGCGTCATCGATCTGCCCACCATCCAGCGCTACCTGAACTTCCATTACAGCGTCACCATCGACCTCTTCGGCGCCGACCAGTCGTCCAATGCCGCCATCTTCTATAACGCAGGCCTGAAAGGCCGCTTCGAGGAAGGCAAGCGCGCCGACGACCATCAGCTCAGGAACGACACCTACCGCGTACTGCAGGTGCAGGACGGCAAACTGGTCGAGGTAGAAGTGCCCATGCTCAACGCGCTCAACGAAGTGCTGCGCGACGATTTCATCCGCGATTCGGTGTCCGGCGTCGGGCGCTGGAACAAGGTGATCGAGAAGGCGGGCGTTGCCTTCAGGTTGACGGTGCCGCACAAGGCGTTCAACCGCCAGATCGGCACGCTCGCGGGCGTGCGCGTGTCGCCGCAGGGCGAGGTGCTGAGCGACGCGCAGTGGAAGTCCAACGTCCACCACTGGCTGCCCACGCCCGAAGACCGCGCCTTCGTCGCCTCGCTCATGGGCCGCGTTGCCGAGCCCGGCAAGTTCGCCAACTGGATCGCGCCGCCGGTCATGGGCATCAACCGCAACCCCGTGCAGTTCGAATACGTCCGATTCAATTGAGATCCGGAATCGGACTGCGCGGCGGCACGCAGCCGCGCAGTCCCCGACACGGAAGCCCAGACATGAACGCGCCTCTGCCCGAGCAGGCCCTGAAGCAGCATCTGATCGACCCCGAGATCTGCATCCGCTGCAACACATGCGAAGAAACCTGCCCGATCGATGCGATCACGCACGACGGCCGCAATTACGTGGTCGATCCGGCCATCTGCAATGGCTGCATGGCTTGTCTGCCGCCTTGCCCGACCGGGTCGATCGACAATTGGCGCCTGGTGCTGCGCGAGCAGGCGTACAGCGTGGACGAGCAGTTCGGCTGGGACGAACTTCCCGTCGAAAAGCCGCTTCCCGCTGCGGTCGATGCCGCAGCGATGCAGGCCCAGGGGCCGCAAGACGTCGCCGCCTTCGCGGCTCAATCGCAGGTGCCTACGGCGCCCGGTTCGCTCGTGCCCCCGTGGTCGGCCGCCCATCCCTACGTCAACCTTTACACGCCCAGGTCGCCTGTCACGGCGACCGTGGTGGGCAACTATCGCGTCACGGACGCCGACATGGGCAGCGATGTGCATCACATCGTGCTCGATTTCGGTGAGCGCTTCTTCCCGGTTCTGGAAGGGCAGTCCCTCGGCATCCTGCCCCCGGGTGTCGACACGCAGGGACGAGCCCACTTTGCCCGCCAGTATTCGATCGCCAGCCCGCGCGACGGCGAACGGCCCGGCTATAACAACCTGTCGCTGACGGTCAAGCGCGTCACCGAGGACTACGGCGGCCAGCCCTTTCGGGGCGTGTGCTCGAACTATCTGTGCGATCTGGCCAAGGGCGACACGGTGCAGGTCATAGGTCCCTTCGGCAACAGCTTTCTCATGCCCAACCATGCGCGCGCCAACCTGGTGATGATCTGCACCGGCACGGGCTCGGCACCCATGCGCGCCATGACCGAGCATTGCCGCAGACGCATCGGGCAAGACGTCAACGGCAAGCTCATGCTGTTCTTCGGTGCGCGCACCGTGCGCGAGCTGCCGTATTTCGGCCCGCTGATGAAATTGCCCAAGGACTTCATCGACATCAACCTCGCGCTTTCGCGCGAACCGGATCAACCCAGGCGCTATGTGCAGGACGCGCTGCGCGAACGCGCCGCCGACGTAGCGGTGCTGCTGGCCGACGAAAACACCTATATCTACGTCTGTGGGCTCAAGGGCATGGAGCAGGGGGTGCTGCAGGCCTTGCGCGATGTGACAGGCACAGGTTGGGACGCTTTGCACGCCCGACTGCGCGAGCAGGGGCGGCTGCATCTGGAAACGTATTAGGGCCTGCTAACGCGAAAAGGAGCCGCGCACAGGCTGGCAATCGGACGTCAGACTGGCTAGCCCTGGAGAATTGCGGACTATTTTTGTATACAAAAATGGTTAATACTATCCGGAGCGCGCCGGTCCGGCGCTATTGCGGAGTTCCGCCATGTCCGACCTTATCTCCCACGGCGCATCCGCCGTGGGCCACATCATCCTCGCCCAGGCTCGCGAGCTCGCCAGGCATTCTGACGACCCCGACGGCCTGACCTGCGCCTACATGACCATGGCGCACCGCAAGACTGCGGCCCAACTGGCCCAATGGATGCGCGAGGCCGGGTTCGATACCGTGCGGGTGGATGCGGCGGGCAATGTCATCGGCCGCTATCGGGCCTGCGCCCAGGCCGGGACGCCGCGCCTGGTCGCTACCGGCAGCCACTACGACACCGTTCGCAACGGCGGCCTGTACGACGGTCGGCTCGGCATT
>DAIDKG010000303.1 GCA_027450125.1 Bordetella sp.
AGCCGGGGCGCCGCACTCGGCAATCTCGGACGCAACGACGAAGCGCTGGCCAGCTACGACCGCGCGCTGGCGCTCGAACCCGATCACGCCAAGACACAGTGGAACCGTTCCCTGGTCCTGCTGCGGATGGGCGACCTGAAACGCGGTTTCGACGCCTATCGCTGGCGATTCCAGGCAAACGAAGCGCCACGGATCGCGTTCAGGTGTCCGGAATGGGCAGGCGAGCCGATCGCCGGCAAACGTCTGGTCGTCTGGCACGAACAGGGCTATGGAGACACCCTGCAGTTCGTGCGCTATGTCCGGATGGCGGCCGCCCTGGGCGCACACGTCACGCTGATGGTCCCAGGAGCGCTGATCAGGCTGATGCGCGCATCGTTGCCCGGTGTCGACGTGGTCAACCAGGTACCCGAGGACACCGCCTTCGATTACCACGCGCCGATGCTGTCGCTGCCTTGGGCTTTCGGCACGACCCTGGACAACATACCCGCCGACACCCCGTACCTGATTGCGGACCAGGCTGCTGCTGCAGCCTGGTCGCGCCGCCTGCAGGGCACGCCCGGTCTGGCGCGGCGCGAACTCAAGGTGGGACTGGTGTGGGCTGGCGGCAGGAAAGTCCCGACGGCCGATGCGCGGCGCAGCGTGCGGCTCGCTCAATTTGCGCCGCTCGCGAGCATTGCCGGGGTTCAATTCATCAGCCTGCAAATCGGCGAACCGGCCGTGCAAGCAAAATCGCCTCCCCCCGGACTCAACCTGATCGACTGGACCAGCGATATCTCCGACTACGCCGATACAGCCGCCCTGGTCGCCAACCTGGACCTGGTGATCACCGTCGACACCTCGGTGGCGCATCTGGCCGGGGCGCTTGCCCGCCCGGTATGGATTCTGTCGCGCCATGACGGTTGCTGGCGCTGGCTGCTGGATCGCGACGACAGTCCCTGGTACCCGACCGCGCGCCTTTTCCATCAACCGGCCACAGGCGGGTGGGAGCCGGTCATGGCCAGGGTCGCAACGGCATTGCGGGAATTCTCGGCCGGCTAGTGTTCTGTCGGCAACAGGACTGCCGGCCTGGACGCGGCAAAGCCCAGGCCCCTGTCGAGGCTAGGTCGCTATGCGGGTGACGATTCCACATCGGGTGCCCTCGAATCGGGCCTATCCCGTCGGCCGGGGTCATCGAGCAAGACGTCCGAGCCCCCCACTTTGCCAACGCTTCGCCGTCACCATGCATGCCCCAACCGCCGCTCACCGACCTTGGCCACCCTTGCCATGGGCAGCGCCGCCAGCGCTTTTCCGGCCCCGCATTGTCACGAAATGCATGACGCGAACCCGGCGATCGATATCGCCGAATGCAGCCAGGCTGCGGTCAAACCAATGGAAGTCTCCGCTGACGGCAATCGTGACCCGCTCGGCACTTGTCATTGCTTACCTCGTTAAGGGCAGAATATTGATCGACCATATAACAAAAAATTTGTAAAAAAACGCATTGTCCTACGTCAAAAGCATGCGTCATCACGATGCCGGCCGGACACCGTCGGCCGCCGGCAACCCCGAGGCCGGGCGTGGGCCCGCCATGCCGAAAATCACCGACGACACCGGCCGGAACATCCTTGCGGACGATTTCGACCACGGAACAATGAGAGCGATGCGTTCGACAACCACTGCACGTCCACCCGGCGGGTCAGGGACATGACCGATATCAGCATGCCGATTTCCAGTATCGATCTCACGCGGCTGCGTAGGGATCTGCTTCGGTTCGCGCGCTTGCAATTGCGCGACGACGCGTCGGCCGAAGACGCCGTGCAGGAAACCATGCTGTCCGCCATCGCCAAGATGGGGGATTTCCGAGGCCAGGCACAGCTGAGCACCTGGCTTTTTGCAATTCTGAAGAACAAGATCATCGACGTGCTTCGCACTCGCAGCCGCTTCCAGCCTGCCGACACCGAGCCCGACGACTTGCCTGCTGATACCTTTGATGCGCTGTTCGATGGCAGGAATCATTGGCAGAAGGATGAACGGCCCGCCTTCTGGGGAGATCCGGAGGCCACCCTGGCGCAGAGGCAGTTCTGGACGGTGCTTCAGGCCTGCCTGGACAGGCTGCCGGCCAAGACCGCCCGCATTTTCATGATGCGCGAGTTCCTCGAACTGACGCCCGAGGAAGTCTGCGCGGAACTGGGCATCACCAAGTCCAATTGCGGCGTCATTCTTCATCGGGCCCGAATGGCATTGCGCATCTGCCTTCAGACCAGATGGTTCGATGAGCGAGGTTCAAGAAAATGCTGAGCTGCAAACAAGCGACCGAACTGATCTCCAAAGAGGCCGACGAGCGCCTGCCCCTGACGGACAAGTTCAGCATGAACATGCACATGATGATGTGCAACGCATGCCGCAACTTTCGTTCGAATATCCATTTCCTGCGCCGTGCATGCAGGGCAGCAGCGACGATGGATGCTTCCGAAGGCACTTCTTGCGCGGATCGGCACTGATCCGCGCCATACTGTTCCATCAGAGACGACATCGCCCCATCAACTCATCCAACGCGCAAAGCATCATGACCAAACATCGAATTCTGGTCTTCGACGTCAACGAGACTCTCCTGGACATCGAGATCCTGCACCCGTTCTTTACCGACCGATTCGGCGATGCCCGCGTCATGCGGCAGTGGTTCTCGGAACTCATCCTGTACTCCGAAGCGCTGACGCTCAGCGGCGGCTATACGGATTTCGGCAAGCTGTCGGTGGCCGTTCTGAAAATGATCGGCAATATCCGGGAGGTTGCGCTGACGCACAACGATATCGACGAATTCGTCTCGACCATGCGCATGTTGCCGCCCCACCGTGAAGTCCCGGGTGCGCTGGAGCGCCTGTCGCAGGCGGGATTCAAAATGGTCACCCTGACGAACTCGCCCAACCAAGGGGGAACGACGGCGCTGGACAGGGCCGGACTGGCCGGCCATTTCGAACGCTCGTTTTCCGTCGACGAGATAAAGCAGTACAAGCCTTCGCGCAATGTCTACGCGCATGTGTGCAGCGCCCTGGGCGTACC
>DAIDKG010000304.1 GCA_027450125.1 Bordetella sp.
GGGCAGCATGATGGCCGCCACGCCCGGGGCGCCGCGCAGCGCTGCCAGATCGTCCTCGTGCCAAGGTGTCGTGGCGTCGTTCACGCGCACCCACACGCGCGCATCGGGATTCGCGTCGAGGAATTCGACCAGGGCCTGCCGTGCTGCGGGCTTGGCCGCAGGCTCGACCGCGTCTTCGAGATCGACGATGACGGCGTCCGCGCCGCTGGCCAGGGCCTTGGGTATGCGCTCGGCGCGCGAGGCGGGCACGAACAGGGCCGAGCGCAAGATGGCTTGCGGCATCATACGGCTCCTTCGGCATGCAGCCTGGACACTTGGTCCGCGTCGAAACCCAGCGAGGCCAGCACTGCGTCGGTGTGCTGGCCTATGTCCGGGATTGCGTCCATGCGCGGCTCGAACGCGTTGTTCGACGCCGGCGGCAGCAGCGCGGGCAGCGCGCCCTTGGCGCTGCCGATGTCGCGCCAGCGGTCGCGCGCGCGCAACTGCGGGTGGCTCCAGACGCCGGCCATGTCGTTGACGCTGGCGTTGGCGATATGCGCGGCCTCCAGCTTGCCGGTCACCTCACTCAGGCTCATCCCGGCGAATATCTCGACGATGATGGCGCGCAAGGCCTCGCGATTGACCGTGCGGCGCGAGTTCGACGAAAAGCGCTCGTCGCCCGCCAGTTCGGGCTGATTGAGAATCTTGTCGCAGAAGACCTGCCATTCGCGTTCGTTCTGCAGGCCGAGCATGATGGTCTTGCCGCCGCCGACGGGAAAAGGCCCGTAGGGGTAAATGGTGGCGTGGGCCGCGCCGGCGCGCACCGGAGGCGGCGCGCCGTCGAAGGCGTAGTACATGGGAAATCCCATCCACTCGACCATGCTCTCGAGCATGGACACGTCGATGCGGCTGCCCATGCCGGTCCTGCCCCGCAGCAGCAGCGCATTCAGGATGCCCGAGTACGCATACATGCCCGCGGCGATGTCCGAGATGGAGCAGCCCGCCTTTGCCGGCTCATCGGGCGAGCCCGTGACCGACACGAAGCCGCTCTCGCTTTGAATCAGCAGGTCGTAGGCCTTCTTGTCCTGGTAGGGACCGCCTTCGCCGTAGCCCGAGATGTCGCACACGATGAGCCGTGGATGCGCGGCATGCAACGCGTCGAACGACAGGCCCTGGCGGGCCGCGGCGCCGGGCGCCAGATTCTGTACCAGCACGTCGGCCTGCGACAGCAGGCGCTGCAGTACGTCTTGCGCAGCCGGGTGCTTCAGGTCCAGCGTCAGGCTTTCCTTGGAGCGGTTGGTCCAGACGAAATGCGAGGACAGGCCGCGCACGCGCTCGTCGTAGTTGCGCGCGAAATCGCCCACGCCGGGCCGCTCGACCTTGATGACGCGCGCGCCCATGTCCGCCAGCTGGCGGGTACAGAATGGCGCGGCGATGGCGTGCTCGAAACTGACGACGGTGATGCCGTCCAGAGGACGGGGTGCTGCGTTGCTCATGCGGTAAACCTCAGTTGGGCCTGATGGGCCAGGGTGCCTCCCTGCTCGGCCCATAGTTCGGCAACGCCGGGCTCGGCCACGCGGCCGGCGACATCGAAGGGCGTGGGCGCGATCAGGGGGCGCAGGCCGCGATAGGACAGATTCAAAAGCCTGCCGTCGGGATGAGCGCGCTGGAATGCCGCGACCATCATCGTGGCGATCATCGGGCCATGCACGACCAGGCCGGGATAGCCTTCCTGCTGCGTCACGTAAGGGTGGTCGTAGTGGATGCGATGGCCGTTGAAGGTCACCGCCGAATAGCGAAACAGCAGCACCGGCGTGGGATGCATGGTCTCGCGCCACGCAGCAGCCGGCGCCGGCTCGGTGCCCACGAGCTTGGGCGGGGAAGGCTGCCGGTAGACGATGTCCTGTTCTTCCGAGATCGCGATGGCGCCGTCCTGCCAGTATTCATGGCGCACGGTGACAAACATCAGCGAACCGGTGCGGCCGGTCTTTTCCTTCACGTCGATCACGATGGAGCGGCGCTCGGCGGGAACGCCCACGCGCAGGGGCGTATTGAATTCGACCCTGCCACCGGCCCACATGCGGTTGCGGTCGTTGCCCGCGGGCGGAAGGAATCCGCCCCGCGCCGGATGGCCGTCCGGGCCGACGCCGTCGAGGGGTGCGGTCGAGATGAAGAAAGCCCACTGCCAAAGCGGCGGCAGCGGATCGCCGATCTTGAGTGCCGGACCGCCCAGCGTGGCCGTCACCCGGCCCACCGCAGTCGCGTCCAGTCCGTCGGCCATGGTTTCGCCGCGGCCGATCCAGGCGGCCTGGTCGGGTTGGTTCATTGCATATCTCCTGCTGTCATACCGCGTTGTAGCACCTGAGCCTTAACGACCCATGAAATGCGGCGGGCGTTTCTCGGCGAAAGCCTTCATGCCCTCCAGATAATCGTCGGTATAACCCACCTCGCGCTGCAGCTGGGCTTCGAGTTCGAACTGCCGCATCAGCGTGTTGCCGCCCGAGGCGAGCAATGCCTGCTTGGCGCAGGCCAGCGAGCGGGTCGGCGCCTGCGACAGCATGGCCGAGACCTCGTCCAGGGTCTTGTGCAGATCCGCATCGGGCACGCAGCGCCAGATCAGGCCCCAGTCCGCGGCCTGGCGCGCCGTCAGCGTCTCGCCGAACAAGGTGATGCCCATGGCGCGGGCCTGTCCCACCAGACGCGGGAGAATCCAGCTGCCACCCATGTCGGGTACCAGGCCGATCTTGCTGAAGGCCTGCACGAACTTCGCGGACTCCACGGCGAAGACTACGTCGCAGGCCAGTGCGAAGCTCACGCCCGCGCCGGCCGCCACGCCGTTGACCACGCAGATCACCGGCACCGGCATGGCGCGCATGCGTTCCAGGAGCGGGCGGTAGCTGTTGCGCAGGCCTTCGGACAAGTCGCGCCGTTCTCCGGGCGGCAGGGGCTTGCGGTCGGCCAGGTCCTGGCCGGCGCAGAAGCCGCGTCCCGCTCCCGTGATGACCACGCCGCGCAGCCCCGGGCTGGCCTCGGCATCGTGCAAGGCTTGCGCGATTTCGGCGCGCATGCGGTCGGTCATGCTGTTGAGCCGGTCGGGCCGGTTCAGCGTGATGCGCGCGATGCCGTCTGTCAGGGAAAAAACGATCTGCTCGTAGGCTGCCGTGCTCATGCCGTTTCTTCCAGCGCAGTCAGTTGATCGGCGCTGTCGCCGAACAGCAGTTCGACCACGGTGAGGCGCTTGAAGAAATCGCCCACTTCCAGTTCGTCGGTCATGCCCATGCCGCCATGCAGCTGGACGGATTGCTGTCCAACAAAGCGACCGGCCTTGCCGATCTGCACCTTCGCGCCCGCCGCCGCCTTGACGCGCTCGGTC
>DAIDKG010000305.1 GCA_027450125.1 Bordetella sp.
CTCTACGAACCAGCCGCCCAGCGTCGGCCCGACGATGGGGCCTGCCTGCCCTGCGATCGAGGTGAACGCCAGCGCGGCCACATATTGTTCGCCCGGCACATTGCGCAACAGGGACAGCCGGCCGATGGGCAGCAGCATCGATCCGCCCACGCCCTGCAGCACGCGGGCGGCGGTCAACTGGCCCAGCGTGTGCGCGCCGGCGCAGCACGCCGAACCGACCACGAAGACCAGGATCGCGGCGAAAAAAACCCGCCGTGTGCCGAATTTATCGGCCAACCAGCCCGACACGGGCGTAAGAATGGCCATGGTCAACGCATAGGCGACCACCACCGGCTGCATGGCCAGCGGCTTCTCGTTCAGGTTATGGGCAATGGCCGGCAAGGCCGTGTTGATGATCGTCGTATCCAGCGTCTGCATGAAGAAGCCGGCGGCGACGAGCCATAAAAATGCGGTCTGGGATTGCTTTGAGGACATCTCGGGGTTCGGCGCATGGCGCCGGCCGGGCAGCAGGCGCCGCACGGCCGGAAAATCGATAACACCTTAATCATAGAGCCGAACCGTCCGGCCTGCCGCGTTCGCCCGGGCCGGATCCCGCCGCTTCAATCGCGCAGGGCCTGAACCTGCCGCTTCCACAAAGTCCAGGGGCGTTCCATCACACTCAGGCTGGTCTCGTTGTAGGCCTTGCCCTCTTGGTCGTCCAGGTAGGTGACTTCGCCGCCCAGGGCGATGGCCTTTTGCTGCATGCCCGCGTTCAGTTCGGTGTAGATCGCGCGATAAACCGACATCGGCAGGGACGGCCCCGTCGCCACGAAACCGTGCCCGCGCATCAGCGCCACGTCCGAGTCGCCCAGGACCTCGGCCAGCGCCTTGCCCTGCTCGCTGTTGCGCACCAGCATGTCGGTGCAGCCGAAGCAGCGGCGGATGTCGAACACCGGCGCGCCGGTCGAGAGAAAGCCCGCCATGTGATAGACGGGACGCAGCCTGACCGACGAGGCGGCAAACGGGATGACCGACGGCGAATGGCTGTGCACCACGGACTGCACATCGGGACGCATGCGGTAGATCTCGGCGTGGATCCAGGTTTCCAGGTAGCGCTTGCGCGCGTCGCCGTCCACCGGCTGGCAGTCGAAGTCGAGCGTGAGGATGTCCTCGGGCTGGACCAGCTCGGGCGCCATCGATTGCGAGATCAGGAAGCGGCCCGGGCTGCGCGGATCGCGCACGCTGACGTGGCCGAACCCGTCGAGCACGCCGTGATGGGCCAGGATATGGTTGGCCGAAGCCAGATCGGCAAGCAGTTGCGACAGATCGCCCGCGTCGTGCGTGGTTGCCGCGGGGGTATAGGGCTTCTGGGTCATTCTTCGTTCATCTCCTCTGTACGGAAAAAGTCAGACGCGCACCGTGGCGGCCACCTCGGGCGGAAACAGGTCTTCGGGCGCGAGTCTGCGGTGGCATACGCCCTGTTCGTGGGCAAAGCGCAGGAAGGAATCGAGCGTCACCTGATTGGCCTGCACGCCGTAAGGCCACGGATCTCCGCCGAAAAGCCGGCTTGCGTCTTCGGCGCGCACGCTCATCCACGGCAGGGGAAAGTGCGAACAGGTGATGTCGCGCAGGCGGGCCAGGCTGTTTTCCTTGGCCTGCGTGAAGGCGCTGAGCAGGTTGCCGGCAATCCATCGGTCGGCCTCGAACACCTCGCGGCGCATCACGATCAGATGCATGATCGGGAAGATCCCGGTAGCGGCGAAATACGCGCGCTCGGCCGATTCGAAATCGGCGTGCAGGCGCACGATCTGCGCGACCTGTTCGGCCGGCGGTTCGGGTGCACGCGCGCTCAGGATGGCGTCGATCTCGCCTGCCAGCAGCATTTGCGTGAGCGATCTGTCGGCCACATGCCGGTAGCGCACGCCCTGAGGCAACCGCACCTGCACCTTTTCCTTGCGGCCGGCCTGGTTGACTCCGCCCTGCACCCACTCCACGTCTGCCAGCGGCACGCCCTGATCGTGCGCGAGCCAGCCGCGCGAATAGACGGAAGCCGTCTGCGCCCATTCCGGTATGCCGATGCGCTTGCCGCGCAACTGCGCGGTGGTCTGGACGCCGCCTTGCCGCACGTACAACGACGAAATGCGGAACACGCGCGAAGGAAACACCGGCAGGCCGATCAGGCGGTCATCACCTTGCGATCGCAGCGAAGCGTACTTGCCCAGCGACATTTCGGATAAATCCCACTCCTGGTAATGAGTGGTCCGGTAGAAAATTTCCTCGACCGGAAGTACCGAAGGCACCAGCGAGATGCCCTCGGCCCGTACGCGCCCATCCAGGAGGTCGCGCACATGGTCGTAGTCGTTGACGGCGAGAGAGAGTCTGAGCTTGGTCATGCGTGTCGATTTGAATGAGCGGATCAGTGCCCGAAGGCGGGCCCCTTGGGCATGCCTTGGGGGGTGGACACGAAAAAGGCCAGCACGGCGGCGACCACCAGCGCGGCGCCCAGGACGACGAACATCATGCCGGGACCGCCCGTCTTCTGCTGCAGGATGCCGGAGATCGCCGGACCGCACATGGCGCCGACCCGGCCCACGCCCAGGAACACACCCACGCCCGTGCCCCGGATCTCGGTGGGATAACTCACTGCGACCAGGTTGTTCAGGACCGTCTGGGTGCCGATCACGAACATGCCGGCCACCGCAACGATCCAGAAGATAGAAGCGTGGCCGCCTTGGGCCAGCACGGCAATGGCCGCGGCGCCCAGCAGCCAGGCTACCGACATGGACAGACGACGGCTGCCGATGCGGTCGGCGGCGAAACCCGTGAGCAGGCTGCCGAATGCCGAGGCGAACACCAGCAAGGACCCGAAGGCGAAACTGCTCGTCAGGTTCTCGCCGCGCGCGATCAGGATAGTGGGCAGCCAGCCCGACAAGCCGTATGACGAGAACAGGGAGAGCGCTCCCATGCCCCAGAAGCAGAGCGTCTTGTTGCGGAATCGGGGCGAGAGCAGCGCGCCCAGGGAACCGGCCCGGGAGGCTGGCTCGGGCGCGACCAGCGCCGCCTGCCTGAACTCCTCGGCACGCGCCGGCCAGAAGCGGGCCAGTTGCGCGCGCACTTCATCCCAGCGGCCTCGGCTGCCCAGAAAGCTGATGGACTCAGGCAATGCGAACTGCAACGCCAGGCCCAGCGCGATGGCCAGGCCACCGAACAGATACAGACTGTGCCAGCCGTAACGCGGGGTCAGCCAAGCGGCGATGAAGCCGGAGCAGGTCGCTCCGCCGATCCAGCCCAGCGAGAAGAACCCGATCGTGAAGACGTTGGACACCTTCCTGGGCGCGATCTCGTTGATGTAGGTGATCGCGATCGGCATCAGCAGGCCGAGCGCGACGCCCATCACAAAGCGCAAACCGATGAAGGTGGACAGGTCATTGGCGAAAAGGCCGATGGCCAGGCTCATCAGGCCCGCCCCCCAGACGCCCGCGACCAGCACACTGCGCCGGCCCATGCGATCGCCGAACAGGCCGGAGACGACCGATCCCAGCGCGAAACCGGCCAGACCGCAGGAGAGCAGCACGCCGACCTGGCTGGGCGAAAGGTGCCAGAGCGGCGCGACGTCATGGACGATATAGGCCGCGTTATAGAGGTCGTAGCCATCGAACCAGAGGATCAGCGCCAGCAGGATGGCAAGCGATATGTGAAATGGGCTGAGCGGTGCGGCCTGCATGGTTTCAAGCAGGTCGATATGCGCTTGCCTCGGCGATGCCGTGTCTTGGGCCATGCGGTGTCTCCGGATTTATTGCCGCGGCGCGCGGCGTTTTGTTGAACCGGAGCCCACTTTAATTATCGATTTTTTATTTATCAATATTGAATTTTAAAATCAATATATTATTGCCATGCATCCATGAAACAGCCGCAGGAACCACAACCCATGAACGATCTGTTGACGCGGGAAGAAGCGCTCGACATCCTGAGCATCAAGCCGGCGACGCTGTATGCCTACGTCAGCCGCGGCCTGATACGCGCCACGCCGCACGAGGACGGACGCAAACGCCTGTATCTGCGCCGCGACATCGAGCAATTGAGCACGCGCAAGCGCGGCCGCGCTCCCATGGGCTCGGTGGCCGAATCCACCATGCGCCTGGGCGAACCGGTGCTGCATTCGGCCATCACGCAGATCACGCCGCACGGCCCGCGCTACCGCAATCGGCTGGCGACCGACCTGGCCACGGCGGGCGCGTCGTTCGAATCCGTGGCGTATCTGCTGATGACGGGAATCTGGCAGGACAGCCTTGCCATCTGGGCTCCTGCCGATACGCCAGCCGACGTGCTGCGCTTTCTGTCGACCTACGAAGGCAAGATTGCAAGCGGCGACATCGCCAACCTGATCGGCATGCTGCCGGCCGCGCTGGCCATGCAGGGCCGCGGCACGCGCGAGATCGCCGACGGCAGCGCGGTGCAGGTCGCGCGCCTGATGCTACAGAGCATGGCCGGCTGCATCGGCTTTCTTGGCCCCAAGCGCGCTTTCGTCAAGCGCGACGCCGACGAAAGCATCGCCGGCCAGATCCTGCGCGCCGCGGGCGCAGCCGTCACGCCCGAGACGCTGCGCACGGTCAATATGGCGCTCATCGTCCTGGCGGACAACGAACTGGCGCCCGCGACCTTTTCCGCCCGCGTGGCCGCCTCGACCAATGCCGACCTGTTCAATTGCGTAGCCAGCGCCATCGGCTCGCATGTCGGTTTTTCGACCGGCACGGGAACGGAAAAAATCGAAACCCTGCTTTTATGCGCACCGATGTCGGCGCTGAACACCCGGCTCGATCGCGTGCGCGAATACGGCGCCAGCCTGTTCGGCTTCAATCATCCGCTCTACCCGGGCGCAGACCCGCGCGCCGACCTGATGCTGCAGGTCGCCGGAGAAGTCGCCAAGGGCGCGCACGCCACGCCTGCAGTCCGCAAAAATACCCGGCTCACGCTGGAGTTCCTCGACCGGGCCCGGCGCGAACTGAACGCCCAGCCCGGCATCGCGCTGGGCCTGGTCACGCTGGCCCGTGCGCTGAGACTGCCCGACGGTTCGGCCACGGCCATCTGGATCGTGGGACGCACCGCGGGCTGGGTGGCGCATGTCATGGAGCAGCGCACGCAGGCGTTCCTGCTGCGCCCGCGCGCCAAGTACGAGGCTCCGCAATAGTCTCGCCGGCCCGAGCCTACCCGATGGTCATCAGGCTGGCATTGCCGCCCGCCGCCGCCGTATTGATGCTCAGCGATTTCTCGACGTAGAGCCGCTCGGTGGCATACCCTGCCCCACCCGCCACGGCGTCCGAACTCAGCCCCTGTACCGAAACGATGGCGCCTGGACGCGCCGCCATGCGGCGGTTCCAGACGCGCAGCGCATCGCTGTCGCCTTCGAACAGCACGGCTTCGAATTCGGCACCGTCGACATCGCCATCGGCCAGCAGCGTGACGCAAGCGCCCTTGGCCTGCTTGCCCAGCGCCTTGTGCCAGGCTCGGGCTTCGGGCGTGTCGAGCAGCAGCAAGGCGTTGCCGGTGGACAGCGCCGCTTGCCACTGCGCCTGCGCGCCGGCCTGCGTGGCCGCGATGCCCAGCACCCGGCCGCGCGGCTTCAGGCGATAGGTGTTGAGTTCGCCGGTCGGCCCGGCCAATACAAGGCCGCTTTCGCTGCGCGCCGCGCTCTCCAGGCCGGCGGCGACCGCTTCGGGGCGCGTCGCCAGCAGACGGTAAATGTAGAGTGGCCCGCCGGCCTTGGGACCGGTTCCCGACAGCCCTTCACCGCCGAAGGGTTGAACGCCCACCACTGCGCCGACGACGTTGCGGTTGACGTAGAGGTTGCCCGCATGCACGCGTTCGGTGACGTGATGCACGGTTTCGTCGATGCGGGTGTGCACGCCGAAAGTCAGGCCGTAGCCGGTTGCGTTGATCTGGTCTAGCAGCGCGTCCAGGCCGTCGCGCCGGTAGTGCAGCACGTGCAGGACGGGGCCGAAGACTTCGCGCTGCAGCTCTTCCAGGCTGTCTATCTCGATGAGCGTGGGCGGCACGAAGGTGCCGTGGCGGCAGCGCTCGTCCAGCTCGATCTGCGAGACGGTGCGGCCCGCCGCCCGCATGGCGTCGATGTGCTGGCGAATGACATGGCCGGCCTGCGCGTCGATGACCGGGCCGACGTCGGTGCTGAGCAGGTCGGGGTTGCTCACGCGCAGTTCGCGCATGGCGCCCTTGAGCATGGCCATGACATGATCGGCGCAGTCCTCCTGCAGGCACAGCACGCGCAGGGCCGAGCAGCGCTGGCCCGCCGAGTCGTACGCCGAGTTGAGCACGTCGATCACGACCTGCTCGGCCAGTGCCGACGAGTCGACGATCATGGCGTTCTGGCCGCCGGTTTCGGCGATCAACGGAATGACGTGGCCGTCGGAATCGAGGCGGTCGGCCAGCGTGCGCGCAATCAGGCGCGCCACCTCGGTCGAGCCGGTGAACATCACGCCATGCACGGCTTCGCTGGCCACCAGCGCGGCGCCCACGGTTTCGCCGCGCCCGGGCAGCAATTGCACCGCGCCGGCCGGCACGCCGGCCTCGCGCAGGATGGCGACCATCTGCGCCGCGATGAGGGGAGTCTGCTCGGCCGGCTTGGCGATGACCGCATTGCCTGCGGCCAGCGCCGCCGCCACCTGCCCTGTGAAGATGGCCAGAGGAAAGTTCCAGGGGCTGATGCACAGCACCGTACCCAGCGGGCGGTGCGTGTCGTTGCTGAATTCGCGCTGCACCTGGGCCGCGTAGTAGCGCAGGAAGTCGACGGCTTCGCGCACCTCTGCGATGGCATTGGGCAGCGATTTGCCTGCCTCGCGCACGATCAGGCCCAGCAGGCCCTGCATGCGTTCCTCCAGCATCTGGGCCGCCCGCAGCAGGCAGCCGGCGCGTTCGGCGACGGGCGTGGCATGCCAGATCGGCGCCGTCTTGCTCGCGGCCCGCAGGGCGACGTCGGCCTCTTCAGGCGTGGCCTCGATGACCTGCCCCACCCGGTCGCGGTGATCGGCGGGGTTGCGCACGTCGGCCGCGCGCGACTCGTCCCAGGCCTGCGCTTCGTCCAGCATGGGCGAGGCGCGCCATTCGCTGGCGGCGCTGGCCTGCAGGGCGGCGGCGAGCGAACCGAGGCGATGTTCGTTGCTCAGGTCCAGGCCGGCCGAGTTCACGCGCGCGCCGGTGTCGGCCGGACCGTAGAGCTCGCGCGGCAACGGGATTTTCTCGTGCGGTGCGCCCAGGGGAACGATGCGCGAAGCCGCCTCGACCGGGTCTGCCACCAGCTGCTCCACCGGGATCGAGTCGTCGCCGATCAGGTTGACGAAGGACGTGTTGGCACCGTTTTCCAGCAGGCGGCGTACCAGGTAGGCAAGCAGGGTTTCGTGCGTGCCGACCGGCGCATAGATGCGGCAGGGTCGGTTGAGCTTGCCTTGCGCGACCGGACCGACGACTTCTTCGTAGAGGGACTCGCCCATGCCGTGCAGGCATTGGAATTCGTACTGGCCGGCGTAGTAGTTCTGTCCGGCAAGGTGATAGATGGCCGACAGCGTGTAGGCATTGTGCGTGGCGAATTGCGGATAGATCGCATCCGGCGCGCCCAGCAGCTTGCGCGCGCAGGCCAGGTAGGCCACGTCGGTGTAGACCTTGCGCGTATAGACCGGATAGCCTTCCAGGCCGTCGACCTGGGCGCGCTTGACCTCGCTGTCCCAGTAGGCGCCCTTGACCAGCCGCACCATCAGGCGGTGATGGCTGCGGCGCGCCAGGTCGACGACATAGTCGATGACGAAAGGCGCGCGCTTCTGGTAGGCCTGGATGACGAAACCGATGCCGTTCCAGCCGTCCAGCTGCGGCGCATGGCACAAGGCCTCGAGCAAATCGAGCGAGAGTTCCAGGCGATCGGCTTCCTCGGCGTCGATATTCAGGCCGATGTCGTAGCTGCGCGCCAGGACGGCCAGCGCCAGCATGCGCGGCAGCAGTTGCTGCATCACCCGCTCGCGTTGCGCGCGCGAATAACGCGGGTGCAGCGCCGAAAGCTTGATCGAGATGCCCGGGCCTTCGTAGATGCCGCGGCCGGCGGCCGACTTGCCGATGGCATGGATGGCCTGCTCATAATCGGCGTAGTAGCGGTCTGCGTCTTCCTGGGTCAGCGCCGCTTCGCCCAGCATGTCATACGAGTGGCGAAAACCCTGGGCTTCGAGTTTGCGGTTGTTGGCCAGCGCCTCGGCGATGGTCTGGCCGGAGACGAACTGCTCGCCCATCATGCGCATGGCCATGTTCACGCCCTGGCGGATGAGCGGCTCGCCGCCCTTGCCGATCAGGCGCGTGAGCGCCGACGACAGGCCCTGCTCGCTGTTGACCGCCACCAGCTTGCCCGTGATCATCAGCCCCCAGGTGGCAGCGTTGACAAAGAGCGACTGGCGCCCGCCGGTATGCGACTTCCAGTCCCCGCGGGCGATCTTGTCGCGGATGAGCACGTCGCGCGTGGCGCGGTCGGGAATGCGCAGCAGCGCCTCGGCCAGGCACATCAGCGCCACGCCCTCCTGGCTGGAGAGCGAAAACTCCTGCAGCAGCCCTTCCACGCCGCCGCCCGTGCGCTTGCCGCGCAAGGTCTGGACCAGCCCGGTGGCCATGGCGCGGATCTTTTCCGGGTTGGCGATGCGCGCCTGCCCCAGCAGCAGCGGCACGCATTCCGGCTCGGGCCGGCGGTAGGCGGCGGTAATGGCCGCCCGCAACACCGATTGCGGCTGCACCTCCTGACCGAATTCGAAGAATGGGGGCACGTGCTGGGTGGCCTCGCTCTCGCCGGTTTCACCTTCCGCCCTGTCCTGGGAGAAGTAAGCCACTTCGGGGGGCAACTGGCCGCGCTCGATTTTCTCGATATAGGCCGCCAGGGCCTGTTTATGCAGCCAGTGCGGCGTGCAATTGAGCTTCTGTGCCGCGGCTTTGAGCCGGTCGCGAAGCGCGTCGTCTACTTTGACACCCAGAGTGATATTGGCCATGACAGGGAACAACCGATGCAGTGAGGAATACTCGCCATCTTAAAAAGGTTGCACCTAATTATAAATAGGGTTAACCCCCAATAAAACAAGGATTTTTGGCAACATCCAAAGTATCCGCTCCATGTCGGGAACAAACCAGGCCACCCCGCTCGGGATGGCCTTGCCAGTCGGGTGTCCGCAAACGCACGCTGCTCAGCGGCGATGCCTCACAGACCCACCTTGAAAGATTTGTTCCAGAAATCTAGGTAATCGGACTTTGCCGCATTCAGGGCCGCGAGGTCGTAAGGGCGCAGCGTCTTCAACTCCGCCTCGGTAAAGCCGACGCGCTTGCGCAGCTCATCCGACATCGGCGCGTTGCGCACTGTCGGGGCATAACCCATGGCCTTGGCGAATTGCACCTGCCCCATGGGATCGAGCATGGCATTCAGATAGGCCCAGGCCGCGTCCTTGTTGCGCGAGTTTTTGGCCACGGCCGCCTCGAAAGTGACCGGAATCGAGCCTTCCTTGGGCATCACGAAGTCGACAGGCAGACCCGCGTCGCGCCACTGCAGCGCCCGTGCCTTCCACATAGCGGAAATCCAAATCTCACCCGATTTGAACGCTGCAGCCACCGCTTCGTTCGAAGGATAGACGCGGGGCGCATTCTTCTTGAGCTTCTTCAGAAAATCGATGCCGGGCTGGAAGCTCTTGATGCGTCCGGCAGGGCTGGTGCCCGCGCCCACAAACAGGGCATTGGGCGAGAACAGAATGTCGGAAAAGCCCGTGCCGCCCTTGTTCTTGGGGTCCAGCATGATGTCGATGGACGTCGGCGGTGTGGGGAATTTCTTTGTGCTGTAGACCAGGACCATCGCGCTGAAGATGTGCGGAATCGAATACGGCGTCCTGAACTGATCGTAGACGTTGACCAGATTGGGAATGTGCTGCGCATTGGCATCGACTGGTGCCAATACATCGGACAACGAAACTTGGTACATATCCAGATCGCTCAACAGCGGCACGTCCATGCTGCCGCGGCGGGAATTCTTCTCAGCCCGCAACTTGGTGATACGCGGTTCCGAATTGCCAGTATCGAACACCACATCCACTCCCTGTTTCTTGAGGATGGGCGAGATGATCTGCTGCAGGAGGTTTTCATAATCGCCGCCCCAGGTGCCTACCACCACGCTGCCGCCAGCGGCTCGGGACAGCCCTGGGATCATGGGCAGCGTCGCCGCCAACCCCAGTCCGGCTGCGGCCTTGAAGAAATCACGGCGATCGATATTGTTCGAAGTCATGGCTGTTCTCTCTCAGTTTCATACGTCGTTCATCTAGGAGGCGGCACAAACCGCCCTGCATGGGAAACGCAAACTGCAACGTCAAAAAGCGGTACATCAAACCAGGGCATGCAAGCTGACGGGACCATCCGGTGCCATGCTCTGCAAGTCGGCCAATTCCAGGTCGCGGGTGATCACGATCAATACGTCCTTGCCATCCGGCGCAGCCATGCGCCGCGGCATGCCGAAAGTAGTTCCCACGCTCTGGATCAGAATGGGTTCGGGACAGTCGCTCACTTTCAGCAGCGCCTTGACTCGCAGCAAGCGTGCGCCGCAGAATCCGGCCAGGTCGTCCAGCCACATGGAAAAGTCGTCCCAGTCCATCGCCGCGCGCGGCGTTCCCGTCCAGACGCGTATCCGCGGATGCGACATGCCGGCCTCGCGCCGCCCGGCCGCGAACAGGGCATGCAGGCCCAGGTCGCCGGACTGCGCGCCAGGCAGGGCCGCAAAGGCCTCGCGCACTGCGGCAGCGCGATCGGCATGGGCCACGATTCGCGCCAGGGGATTGAATCCTCGTGCCCGCGCGGCATGTTCCGCCAGCGACGCGGCCGGCACCTGGTCCACCTTGGTCAGCACGATGCATTGCGCGGCCGCCAATTGCGCCGCTGCTTCCTCGAACTGCGTTTCGCGCCCGACGTCGGCCAGGCAATCGTAGGTTGCCAGCACCGACAGGCGCAGATTGCGCCGGGCCAGTTCCGGATCGGCCAGCGAGGCAATGATGGGTCCCGGCCGGGACAGGCCGCTGGTTTCGAGGACGATGCGCCTCAAAGGTCCTCGTCCGCCCGGGCGCGGCGCCTCGAGCAAGGCGTGGACGGTATCGATTAGGCTGCTGCGCAGCGAGCAGCATACGCAACCGTTGGCCAGCAGCGTCATGGGTATGCCCGCGGCGCTGTCGGAAACGATGGCGCCGTCTATGCCGATTTCGCCCGCTTCGTTGACGATCACGCCGGTGTCGCCCGAGTCTTCGCCGCGCAGAAAATCCACGAGCAGGCTGGTCTTGCCGCTGCCCAGAAAACCCGACAGGATGACCAGGTCCACCGGCACCGGCGGTTCGGAGTCAGCGCCGATGCGGGGGGCCATCGAGGTCTCCTTCCCAACTGCCCTCGACCAACGCGCGCACGTCGGCCAGGAGCTGCTCGGTGTCGTACACCACGCCTGCCTTGACGGTGTAGCGCAAGGCGCGCTTCCACTCGACCTTGCCGGTGGCATCGTTCAGCCGCATGGCGCCGGTGCCATAAAGCAGCTTGAAGTCTTCCAGCGGATTCTGCTCGTGGATAAGCAGGTCGGCACGTTTGCCTACATCGATGGAACCGGTCTCCTCGTCTATGCCCAGCAGTTCAGCGCCTGAGATGGTGGCAGCACGCAGCACCTCCAGCGGATGGAAACCCGACTCCTGCAGCAGCTCCAGTTCACGGATCAGGCCGAAACCGTAGATCTGGAAAATGAAACCCGAATCGCTGCCGGCGCAGACCCTTCCACCCAGGTTTTTGTATTCGTTGATGAACTGCATCCACAGCTGGTAGTTCTGCTTCCACTCGATTTCATTGGTGGTGCTCCAGCGGTACCAATAGGCGCCATGGCCCCCGCGCTGCGGCTGGAAGTACTTCCACACGGCCTTCCAGGTGTAATCGTCGTGCCAATCGGCGCGCCTCGCGCGCATCAGGTCGCGGTTGGCGTCATAGATATTGAAAGTCGGAACGAAGGTGTGGCCCAGTTCCAGAAACTTGTCCATCACCTCGCGCCACTTCGCGCTGCCGGGCCTGGCGGCCTGCAGAAAAGTCTGGCCCGCCAGCGAGAAGCGATAGTATTCGTCGCTGTAGTTGTAGTCGGTCGGATAGTTCTGCACGACCCTGTTTTCGAACATGGCCTCGGGCAGGCCGTAGTAGTGCTCCGAACTGGTCAGGCCCCACTGCGCCGACTTCAAGGCATTGACGCGCGTCACGGCCATCTGCGCATGATGGCAGCCCGAACGCAGGCCCACCTTGGCCGCCTCGTCCAGCGCGGCCTGCATGATGGCCGGCGGCGCGCCGAAGAACTTGATGCCGTCGCCGCCGCGCGCCTTGAGCCGGCGCACCCAGTCGCGCCCCTGCTCGGGCGTATGTATGGTCTTGACTCGGTCGTTAATCGCCGGAAATACCGTATGCACGACCAGGCGCGGCGCGGCGATCTGGTTGCTCTCAGCCAGTTGCTTCTGCTCGAGCGTCCAGGTCAGTCCGTTCATGCTCCCCATTTCGCGCACCGTGGTCACGCCATGCGCCAGCCACAGCTTGTAAATGTAGTCGGCCGGCGGCACCTCCCCGCTCATTGCGTGATAGGGCGTGCCGATATGGCCGTGCGCATCGATCAGGCCAGGGGTGACGTATTTGCCGTGGCAGTCGATCTCGTGATCCCCAGCGGAGGGACGACGATCGGGATTGATGGGTTTATGGGGTGTACCTACATTTACGATGGCCGTGATGCGCGCATTCTCGATCACGATATCCACAGGCCCCCATGGCGGCGCGCCTGTGCCGTCGATCAGCATGGCGCCGCGCAGAACCAGTCGCGCGTACGGCCCGTTGCCGCGGTCGCGGCGGGTTGCCGCCACGGGAGGCTTGAATCCCTTGGCCAGATTCGAAGCTATGGTTTCTTCGCCGACTTGCGCCTGGGCGTAGGGGTTGTCTGTGGACATGATCGACCTCTGCTTGAACGTCAGGGGAACGGCGGCTCAGTCTGCAAGTTCGTTGTGATGAATCCGGCCATCCTTCATCACCAGTGGAATGCGCTCACCCTGCCCCGACAGGCAGGACAGATCGCGGTATGGATTACCGTCGACGACCAGCATGTCAGCCAACGCTCCAGGAACGATGCGGCCAAGCTGCCCTTCCATGCGCAGCACTTGCGCGGCGATCGTGGTCGCGCTCTGGATCACTTCCTGCGCGGACAAAACCTGCGCGCGGATGCGAAATTCGTCGCTCTGCAAGCGCTGCGAAGGCCCCAGCAGGTCGGAGCCGTACCCCATCTTCACGCCGCATCGCTTGTAGATTTCCAGCGAATGCAGGCCGGCTTTGCGCACGGTCTCGATCTTTGCGACGCTATCGGGCGGCAAGCCGTAGCTGGCCCCCTCGCTGGCCAAGGCCTCATAGGTCACCAGGGTGGGTACCACGAAAGCGCCGCGTTCGGCCATGATCCCGGCTACGCGATCGTCGATCAGGTTGCCGTGCTCGATGGTGCGCACCCCCAGGCGTACCGCGCGCTCGATGGCGTCGGCGGTATACGAATGCGCCATGACATAGGTTTGCCGGGCAGCCGCCTCTTCGACGATCGCACGGATTTCCTCTTCGGAGTAGCCGTAGGCTGCGATCGGGTCCGTGGGCGACGCTACACCGCCGGAAGCCATGATCTTGATCTGGTCCGCACCCATCTGGAACTCCTGGCGCACGGCCAGGCGCACATTGTCCACGCCGTCGGCCACTCGGCCAATGTCGCCGGCGCGGAAACAGCAACCGCAAAAGCTCATGGGACGCAGGTGATCGGAGCGCGGACGCGGATCGCCATGACCGCCCGTCTGACTGATGGCACGGCCCGAGATGAAGAGACGCGGCCCCTGCACCGTCCCCTCCTCGATGGCGGTCTTCAACCCCACGCCTGCTCCGCCGGCATCGCGCACCGTAGTGAATCCGCGTCGCAACATGGCCGCCATGATCGGAACGGCGCGCATCATGACCAAGGCATCAGGCAGCATGCCCTGAGAACTCAGGTTAAGCTGCGTCGCCATCACATGGACGTGCAGATCGATCAGGCCCGGCATGAGAGTCCTGCCGGCAAGCGCGATGGTCTGCGCGCCGGCCATCTGCAAAGGCCTATCGGAGATTTCCTTGATGCGACCGTCTTCCACCAGCACGTCGACGCCCTCCTGAAGTTCGGATTCCAGGGGGTCCAGCAAAGCAGCATTCTTGAACAGCACAGCAGTCATTTGCGTTGCTCCGTAAGCGGCCGTGTTGCCGCGGAAAAATCACGAGGCCATGGTTTTGACGTATCGCCGGTGTATCAACCAATTCGAAAACAAGGCCATTACCAGGGTTGCGAACACCAGGATCAGCGCAATGGCCGATCCGAAAGGCCAATTAGAGCTGCGAGTCATCTGATCATAGAGCGCTGGCGCCATCATCGTGATGCTGGTTCCGCCCAGCAACACCGGTGTGGCATACGCGTTCATGCACAGAATGAAGATCAGTACCGTACCCGCAGCCACGCCTGGTGTGGCGACAGGCAGGACTACGCGCCTGAAAGCCGTAAAGAAATTCGCT
>DAIDKG010000306.1 GCA_027450125.1 Bordetella sp.
GAGATGCTGTTGCTGCTGTCCTTGCTGATGAGCCGCGCCTATGCGGCGCGGGCGCTCGGTGATGCCGATGCGCCGCGCCGGCAGGGCGACATGTCCGATGTGGGCCGCATTGCCAGGCCGGTGATGTTCGGCTTTCTTTTCGCCTGGGCCTTGCCGTTGGGGTTCCTGCCTTTGTACGCGCGCAGCCTGCCCGCAGCGGGCCTGCATCTGCGTCCAACCATGCTGATGGCTTTGCCGATCTCGGTCGAGATGGCGTGCGGCCTGATCGCCTCGCTGCTGGCGGGCAGCCTGACCGACCGCAAGGGATGGCAGGTGCCGGTACTGGCGGGGCTGGGCATATCCCTGGCCGGACTTGCGGCCTGCGCGTCCGCATCCAGCCTGCCCTGGTTCGTGGCGGCCCGCGGCCTGGTGGGACTGGGCTACGGACTGACCTGGATGGGCCTGCAGGGCTTTGTCGTCACGGGCAGTCCGGCGGCTTCCCGTGGACGCAACATGACAGGCCTGATCGCCGGCCTGTTCGCCGGGCACATGGCCGGCGCCGCGGTGGGCGCCATGCTGATGGAGCAACTGGGGTTCCGCCCGGTGTTCGTGGTCGGCGCGGCGATGCTGGCCATGCCCTGCCTGGGCGTGCTGGTGCTGATGCGGCCTTACATGACTCGCGCCGTCGCGGCCGCGCCGCGGGCTGCGCCCCGGCCGCGCGCGCGCCTGTCGGCCACGCTCAGGCTGCTGGCCACGCGCGATTTCGGCTTGCTGCTGCTGGGCAGCGTGATCCCCTTCTCCATCGCGCAGGTAGGCCTGCTGTCCTTCGCGCTGCCGCTGTACCTGGAAGCCCAGGGCGCGGCATCTTCCAGCGTCGGCCGCGTGCTGATGATCTACGGCGTCTGCGTGATTTACGTGGGGCCACTCATGGGCAGGCTGGCCGATCGGTTCGCGGTCAAGAAACTATGGATCGTGGCCGGCGGCGTGGTGGGCAGCCTGGGCCTGGTGGGCCTGTATTTCGACAGCGGCCTGACGGCCGCGGCGCTGGCCGTGCTGATGCTGGCGCTGGCCAGCTGCTGTACCGGCGCAGCGCAGACGCCCTACATGCTGGCCCTGTCCGACGTGCAGGACTACGGCGTGGCCGGTGCGACCAGCGTGCTGCGCGCCGCCGACAAGCTGGGCCAGATGGCCGGCCCCCTGGTGGTGGGCGCGCTGTTCGGCGCGCACGGGCTGGGTCCTGGGCTGGCATTGACGGGCGCCATTTATCTGGCGGCCACCGCGCTGTTCCTGGCGTTCGCGCCAGCGCTGCGCGCCCGCGCCGCGGTGCCGTCCTCGTCCTGAGGCGCGCTTTGGGATGCTCTTGCGCGGCTTCTTTTAGCGTTAACGGGCCCTAAGCGCCGGTCATGGCCACGCGCGATGTCAGGCCCGTGAGCAACGCCGCGGCAATCGTGTCTGCCGATGCGGCGACGGCCTCCACCGTATTGCGCGGATCGCCCCAGAGCACGACCGTCGCGTCCGCGCCCGGCACATCGATATCCGTCAGGTCGATCGCCAGCATGTCCATGGCGGGACGGCCCAGCAGCCGGGTCGGTTGCCCGTCGATCAGCAAGGGTGTGCCGGTGTTCGCGTGGCGCGGATAGCCGTCGGCGTAGCCGCAGCCGACCAGGCCCACACGCATGGCTCGGGGCGCCGTGAAGGCTGCGCGATAACCCAGGCTGGCGCCCCGCGGCAACGTTTGCGTGCCGTGCAGGTGCGCCGTGAACAGCATGGCCGGCTTCAGGCCCAGGCCAGGCCCGTCGCGGGTGTCGGGTATGGGGCTCGCGCCATAGAGCATGATGCCGGGGCGGACCCAGTCGGTGTGCGCAGCATGCCCGGGATGCAGCAGCAGCGCGGCGCAATTGCAGGTCGACACCGGCCCGGGGCGGCCAGCGACCGCGCGCCGAAAGCGCGCGTCGGCCTCGGCGATGCCGTCCGCATCTTCGGAGCGAGCGTAGTGATTCAAGTGGCCGATGGCGGCGATGCGCCCTTGCTCGCGCAGTGCGTCGCAGCGCGCGTAGGCTTGCGCGTAGTCCTCGTCTTCGAAGCCGCCCAGGCGGGTGTCGCCGGCATAGCGCAGCCATACCGAAGGCGGCCGTCCGCCCGGCGCCGCAGCCTGCAGCCAGGCCAGCTGCGCCGCGTGCGAGATCACCAGGTGCAGATCGGGTGCGCCCAGCAGCGCGGCTTCGTCCGGATGCTGCAGGCCGCCGTAGACCAGCACAGGACCGGGCCAGCCCGCGGCGCGGCAAAGATGCGCTTCGGGCAGGTTGCGCACTGCCAGGCCGTCGGCGTCCGTCAGTCCGGGCAATACGCGCGCGATGCCATGGCCGTAGGCATCGGCCTTGACGGTAGCCCAGATGCGTGCACGGCCCGCGCCCAGCCGTTTGCGGATCTGCGCCAGATTGTGCGCCACCGCAGCGCTGTCGATTCGGGCTTGCGCCTGCACGGCGTGGGCCATGCCGCACGGCGCGGCGGTCATGGCGCGTTTTCCATGACCAGGGTCAGGCAGTTCCAGCCGGCCTCGCGCTTGTAGGCCAGTTCATGCAGATAGTGGCGCATCAGTCTTATCCCGTG
>DAIDKG010000307.1 GCA_027450125.1 Bordetella sp.
TGATGCCGTTTCCTCAGATGGGGTAGATGAGCGAATTGGGAATGAGCTCGCTGTCGAAGACGCATAGCCGGGACTCGAACTTCAGGCCCTGTCCGGTGTCGCGGATAACGTCGAGGTAGCGGCCGACATTGAACACCGAGCTGGGCTGGCCCGGCTTGGTGCGGAACACGGCGTAGTTCGCCTCGGACTCGATGCGGCCGTCCTGCGCCGACAGGATGCGCGGGGCGCCCACCACGTGGCGCTGGTAGTAGGGGTCGTGGAAGATGGTCTCGGTGGTGCCGTAGATGCGGTCGCGGAGCATGCCGCGCGATTCGAACGAGAGCGTGGCCAGCGGATAGCCGCGCTCGTGGTTCTCGCGCGGCATGATCTTGTAGGTGCAGTCTTCCAGGAAGAACTCGGGCCACTTGTCCCACTCGGCCGAATCCAGGGCGGCGGCGTAGTCGGCATACAGGCGGGTCACGCGCAGGTACAGGTCGAATTCCATGTTCAGGCCTCCATCACTTTGCGCCAGTATTCGTACATGCCGCGGATCAGGGTCTCGGTGACCATGTGATCGGTGTTCTCGACCGTCTTGCCGCCCAGTTCGGCGACGGCCCGGTGCCAGGGCTTCTGCTCGAAGCCGCGCTGCGAGAACTCGATGACTTCGCCGTCGTCGGCGGACACGAAGCCGGCCGGGCCGAACAGATTGGCCTGGCGCAGTCGGCGCTGGGTCATCTCGGGCGTGTCCTCGGCGAAGCCGAAGTGCGTCCAGACGAAATCGAAGGCGTCGTGGCCCACGGGCTGGATGTGCCGGGTGGACAGCGAGTTGACCTGCTGCTGGATGATGACGCTGGGAAAGAGCGTCATCAGCACCGCCGTGGGTCCCTTCCACCAGGGCTCGGTGACGATGTCCAGAAAGCGCGGGTCGTGCAGCTGCATCTGGTCCTTGAAGCTGGTGACGCCGCTGGTGACGTCGCCCTTGCCGCCCTGGCCGCGCGTGGAGATCATGGCGGCGTGGCGATGGTGCGCGTCCATCTTCAGCTCGGACTTGTTGTCGGCGCGCCAGAGCCCGAAGGTGACGAACCAGGTGTGCAGCAGGCCCGGGTGGTAGGGGTCCTTGATGTTCTCCTGCATCAGCTTCCAGTTGCCCGGGATGCGCTGGCGGCTGTAGCCGTGGATGACCAGCTCGCGGCCGTCGAAGACGCGGTCGAAATAATGCAGGATGTCCGGGCCCAGGTAGTCTTCCAGCGATTCGACGCCGTGGTCGAAGCTCGCGAAGACCACGCCGTTGCGCACCGCCACCTTGAGTCGGGTGAGGCCGTGTTCCTCGGTCTTGAAGTCGGGCGGCATGCCGCCGTTGACCTTGCCGTCCTGCTTGACGCCGCGGCGAAAGGGCACGCCCATCAGGTTGCCCTTCAGGTCGTAGTTCCACTGGTGGTAGGGGCAGACCAGTTCCGCGCGGTTGCCGTGGGGCTCGCGGCAGAACTGCATGCCGCGGTGCGCGCAGACGTTCTCGACGACGTTGATGCCGCCGTCGCTGTCGCGCGTCATGATGACCGAGCGTTCGCCCACCACCGTGCGCTTGAAGTCGCCCGAGTTGGGGATCTCGGCCGTCAGGCCGACGTAGCACCAGTGCGGGCCGTAGAAGATGCGTTCGAGTTCGCGCTGGTGCAGCGCCGCGCCGGTATAGACGCCGAAGGGGATGCGGTTCGAGCCGCTTTCCGGCCAGGCGGGCAGGATCGTGTCGGGCATGCTTGTCTCCATCTTCTTGTGGATAGGGGCGGCCGTTTCACTGCGGGCCGCCTGCCTGCCTGCATGGGCAAGGGCGATGGCGGCATCATGGGGCAAGCGTTAAATTAAATAAATAGAATTCAATAAATAGAAAATATCACCAACATGAATATTGTAGGAGCGCAGCCATGAATCTGCAGGACCTGGATCTGAACCTGCTGGTCGTTTTCGACGCCCTGCACCGCCACGGCCGGGTGTCTCTGGCGGCGCAGCATCTGGGCATCTCCCAGCCGGGCGTGAGCAACGCGCTGCGGCGCCTGCGCGCGCTGCTGGGCGACGAGCTGTTCCTGCGCACTTCGGGCGGCATGGTGCCCACGCCTTACGCGCAGTCGCTGGCCCAGCCCATATCCGATGCACTCGCCGCCCTGCATGCCACGCTCAATGCCCATGCTTCGTTCGATCCGCGGCGCAGCGAACGCAATTTCGTGGTCGGCGTGAACGATGTGGGCCAACTGTATTTCCTGCCGCGCCTGATGCGCGTGCTCGGCGGCGACGCGCCGGGCGTGACCGTGCGCGCCGAGCTGATGGGCAGCCTGGACGTGAAGGCGGAAATGGAGCGCGGCCGCATGGACCTGGCACTGGGCTTCCTGCCGGAGCTCAAGAGCGGTTTCTTCCAGCGCCGGCTGTTCCGCCAGCCCTACGTCTGCCTGTTCCGTCGCGATCATCCCCTGGCGCGCACGGGCGTGTCGCTCAAGCAGTTCCAGGCGGCCGAGCATGCGGCCGTGGTGTCGGTGGGCACGGGGCACGGCATCGTCGACGAGATCATCAACCGCCAGGGCCTGCGGCGGCGCGTCAAGATCACCGTGCCTCACTTCATGGCGCTGGGGCCGCTGCTGCAGGCCACCAGCATGATAGCCGTCGTGCCGCGCCGTTTCGCCGACCTGGCCTGCGATCCGTTCGGGCTGGCGGCCGCGGCCTGCCCGGTCAAGATCCCCGAGTCGGTCATCAATGTGTTCTGGCACGCCCGCAACCACCGCGAGGCGGCCAACCAGTGGCTGCGCCAGCGCGTCGTCCAGGCCTTCGCCGATTCGCCTGGCGCGGGGCCGGTACACTAGGACGGCCACGCATCGACGCGCGGCACGCTTCAACTGACAAGGAGAGACATCCATGCAAAGAAAACTCATGCTCGCGCTCGCAATTTCCGCCGCTGCGGCGTTCTCGCCCGGCGCCCAGGCCGCCAGCGGCTGGCCCGCCGACAAGCCCATCACCATCGTCGTGCCCTTTGCGCCGGGCGGCGCCAACGACCTGATCGCGCGCCTGTATGCCAAGGCAATCGGCCAGGACCTCAAGGCCAATGTCATCGTCGAGAACCGGCCCGGCGCCGGCGGCATCGTGGACGCGGCCTACGTGGCCCGCTCCAGGCCGGACGGCTACGTCTTCCTGGCTGCCTCCAACGGCACGGTCACCAACTCCCTTATCCGCTCGGACCAGCCCTACAAGGACAGCGAGATCGTGCCGGTCGCCATGCTGGGCATCGTGCCGTCGATCATCGTGACCAACCCGTCCAACCCGGCCGGCAATCTCAAGGAAGTCGTCGAAAACGCCAAGAAATCGGGTCGCACGATCAACTTCTCGACCGCGGGCATGGGCAGCACGCCCGACTTCGTTGGCGCCATGGTCAAGATCGAGACCGGCATGAAGATGCAGATGATCCCCTACAAGAGCGGCGCCGAGAACGTGGCGGCGGTGGTGGGCGGCCAGACCGACATGACCTCCGAGGCCAGCATGGTCACGCTGCCGCTGATCAAGTCGGGCAAGCTCAAGGCGCTGGCCACGACCTGGGATCACCTGGACGCCGCGCCCGACATCAAGACCACGGCCGAGCTGGGCTTCCCCAATATCCGCATCGGCCACTGGGAGGGTCTGTACGCGCGCGCCGGCACGCCGGCTGAGATCATGGACAAGATGAACGCCGCCGTGCGCAAGGCCTCGCAGTCGCCGGCGATCCTGGATGCGCTCAAGCCCTACAGCGTCACGCCGGGTACGATGACCCGTCCCGTGTTCGTCAAGTTCACGCAGGACGAGCGCACCCGCCTGGGCAAGGTGGTCAAGGCCGCCAAGATGCAACCCGACTGAGTTATACCGGCGAGGGGGGGCGGCCCTGGTGGGCCGGCGCCTTCATGCGAGCTGAGGCTTCCCGGTTTCACCGCTGGATCGCGAGCTTCAGACCCAGGCCCAGGAAGACCGCGGCGAAGCCGCGGCGCATCCAAGTCAGGACGGCAGGCCGCGACAGCACCCGGTCGCGAAATGCCGCGGCGCACACGCCGTAGACCGCAAACACGCCGAAAGTCATGGCCATGAAGGCGGCGGACTGTTCGAGCATGAGCCGCGCCGGGTGGGCCTCGGCCTTGCCGATGAACTGCGGCAGAAAGGCCAGGAAAAAGATCGAAAGCTTGGGATTGAAGGCGTTCACCAGCGCGGCGTGCCGGATGATGGCCCCCGCCGAGCGGGGTTCCGCGCCGACCTGCATGTTCAGCGCGCCCTGGTCTTTCAACGCCATCCATGCCATGTAGAGCTGATAGGCGGCGCCGGCGTATTTGAGCGCCTGGAAGGCGACGCTGCTGGCATGCAGCAGCGCGGCCAGGCCGGTGATCGCCGCCAGCATGTGGGGCAGGATGCCCAGCGTGCAGCCGAAGGCCGCGACCAGGGATGCGCGCCGGCCGTGCGCCAGGCCCGTTGCCAGCGTGATGAGGACGCCCGCGCCCGGCGCGATGACGACGATCAGGGACGTGATCAGAAATTGCAGGCTCATGGCGGACACCGCTCCATACAAGGAGCGCTCATCATCCCGCCGGGCGTCAATCCTGTCTTGAACGAAATTGCAGGTCCGGAACTCGGGCCAGGGCCCTGGCGTAGGCGCCGGGCGCCATGCCGAAACTGCGCACGAAAAGCCGCGTCATGTGGCTTTGATCGGCGAAGCCGCTCTGCAATGCGGCGTCGGACAGCGCGGCCCCCTTGCTGATGAGCCCGCGCGCGCGATGCAGGCGGCGCTGCATGATGTAGGCGTGCGGCGTCAGGCCCGTGACCCGGGCGAAGCCGCGCAGGAACTGGTAGCGGCCCAGGCCGGCGCTGCGCG
>DAIDKG010000308.1 GCA_027450125.1 Bordetella sp.
AGGCAGCATCGCCCTGCATCGCAAGCTGGGCTTCGTGCATTCGGGCACGATCACCCAGGCCGGCTTCAAGTTCGGCCGATGGCTGGACGTGGCGTTCTACCAGCTCACGCTGCTCACGCCGGCGCAGCCGGTGGATGGCTGAGTCTGAGGTGCGCCGACGTCAATACACGTCGCGCACGTAGCGTTTTTCCCGAGCCAGCCTGGCCACGTATTCGCCGGCTTTTTCCGCCGGCATGCCGCCATGCTCGGCGACCACGGTCTTGAGCATGGCGTCCACGTCCCTGGCCATCTGCAGCGCGTCGCCGCACACGTAGAAGTAAGCGCCGTCTTCCAGCCAGGACCATAGTTCGGCGCCGCATTCGCGCATGCGGTCCTGCACGTAGATCTTGTCGGGCTGATCGCGCGAGAAGGCCAGGTCCAGCCGGGTGAGCAAGCCTTCGTCGCGCATGGCGGAGAGTTCGTCGCGATAGTAGAAATCGGTTTTTTCGTGCTGCTCGCCAAAGAACAGCCAGTTGCGGCCGCGCGCGCCCATGGCCTTGCGTTGATGCAGGAATCCGCGGAACGGCGCGATGCCCGTGCCCGGGCCCACCATGATGATGGGCGCATCGTCTTGCGCGGGCAGGTGAAAGTGCAGCGACTTCTGCACGAACACAGGCACCGCGTCGTCGGCGCGGTCGGCCAGGAAGGTCGAGGCCACGCCTTTGCGCCGACGGCCGCCGCTGTCGTAACGCACCGTCGAGACCGTCAGGTGTACCTCGCCCGGATGTGCCAGTGGACTGGAAGCGATCGAATACAGGCGCGGCTGTAGGCGCGGCAGCAGCGAAACGAGCTCCCCCGCGCTCATATCGACCGGAAACTCGCGCAGGACGTCGGCCAGTTGCCGTCCTCTGAGCCACTGCCTGAGATCGGCCTTGCGCGTATCGTCGAGCAGCGACATCAAGGTGTCGTGCCGGCCGTGCACAGCGACGAAAGCCAGGGCCTGGGGATGCGGACGGGCGATGTCCAGATGACGCTTTAGCGCATCGGCCAGCGGCATGCCGCCCAGATCATCCAGATGCACCGGGGCGTGGCCTTTCAGATGCAGCAATGCGAGCAATTCGTCGACCAGCTCGGGGCAGTTGGCGGGCCACACGCCCAGCGCGTCGCCGGCCTCGTATTCGATGCCGGCGGGCTGCGATAAAGCGATGCAGCGCGTGTCCTTGGACGAGTTCGCCAGATTCAGCTTGATATTGGACACGAGCCGCGACGTCGCGGGCCGCTGTTTGCTCGCCGGCATGCCCGCCGCGATCTGCGGCGCGCGCGGCGCGGCGGCGTGCAGCGCCGCGTCGCATTCCTTGATGCGGACGATGGCCTGGTCCAGCCACTTTCTGGCATGGGCCGAAAACTCCGCGTCGCAGTCGACGCGATCCATCATGCGCGTGGCGCCCAGGCGTTCGAGGCATTCGTCGAGCTTGCGCCCGTGGCCGCAGAACTGTTCGTAGTTGCGGTCGCCCAGGGCCAGTACCGAGAAGTGCACGCCGCTCAGGCTGCCGGCGGCCTGGGCTTGCAGCCCGCTCCAGAACGCGCTGCCGTTGTCCGGCGGATCGCCGTCGCCGAAAGTGCTGGTCATCAGCAGCACGTATTGCGACTTGGCCAGCTGCCCGACGTCGCAGTCCTGCATGCAGGCCAGGTGGATTTCGAATCCGGCCTGCATCAGGCGGGTGGCATAGTCTTCCGTCAGAGATTCCACATTGCCGGTCTGGGAAGCCCATAGCAACTGCACTCTGGGTCGCGTACGCGGCATTGCCGCGTGATCGCGGTCTCGTTCCTGCGCGTTCGACTCGGCCGCGTGCGAGGGCTGCGGCGCGGGCGCGCGGCTGAACAGGCCGGCCAGCAGACCGTCGAGCCACATGCGCTTTTCGGCGGGGAAGGGCGCGTTGGGCGGCAGCATGGGCACCAGGCCGGTCAGGCTGCCGGCGCCGCTGTTGCGCAGCCCGTTCAGAAAGCCCGACAGATAAGCCCGTTCGGCGTCGGCCAGCTTGGGTACGGGCGCGTCGTCCAGAGCGAGTATCGCCGCGAAAGTATTGATATGAGGCATCCTGGGTTCTTCGGCGGCAAGAGGGGCCGCGGGCTGCTCGGCCGCCTTTTCGCCGGACGGCGCCAGGCGAGCGAGCGCGACCGCGCAAAACTTGATTTCCGGCTGCAGCGAAACGGGGTCCACGGCGTCATTCGTGACCGCGTTCACGCACCAGTCTTCGCCGTACAGATCGTTCCAGTGCATGGGCGCGAAGCAGGTGCCGGGCAGCACGCGCTCGGTGACCGCGGCGGCCAGCACGGCGCGGCCGCGTGCCGACTTGATCTCGACGCTGTCTTTGGGCGATATGCCCAAGGTCTGGGCGTCGCTCGGATGGATCTCGATGAAGGGCGCCGGATTGAGCTTGTTCAGTGTGCTCACCTTGCCCGTCTTGGTCATGGTGTGCCATTGATGCTGCAGGCGGCCGGTGTTGAAGACGAGCGGATATTCCGTCGAGACGGTCTCGGCCGTGTCGGTGTGAGGTCTAGCGAAGAACCGGGCCTTGCCGCTGGGCGTGGGAAACGCGAGGCGAGGCTTCGTGCCGTCGGCCGACACGCGCGGCGTCTGACTCACGCCGTCGTTGAGATATCGGATGGGGTTGCGGCTGCCCGCGCCGGGCGCCACGGGCCATTGCAAGGGGCTGCTCCGTAGTGCTTCATGGCTGGCGCCGCGCAGGTCGTAGCCGGTGTCGGGGTTGGAGAAGCGGACGATTTCGTCGAAGACCTCGGCCGCATCGCGGTAGGTGAAGGCCTCGGCATAGCCCATGGCGCAGGCCACGTCGGCGATGATGTGCCAGTCGGGCAAGGCCTGGCCGGGCGGCACAACGGCTTGCCGCATCAGGGTGAGGTTGCGTTCCGAGTTGACCATCACGCCTTCGCCCTCGGCCCACAGCGCGCCTGGAAGAAGGATGTCGGCATAGCGATTGGTCTCGGTGTCGAGAAAGGCGTCCTGGGCGATGACCAGCTCGGCGGCCTGCAGCCCCGCCGCGACGTTCGAACGGTTGGGCACGGAGGCTGCCGGATTGGTGCAGATGATCCAGCAGGCCTTGATCTCGCCGGCCACCATGCGCGAGAACAGGTCGATGGTGCCTTGTCCCGCGTCCGTGCGCAGCGTGCCTTCGGGCAGGCCCCATACAGTCTCGGCATGACGCCGATCTGCGGCCGACAGCGCAGAGCGTTGCCCCGGCAGGCCGGGGCCCATATAGCCCATCTCGCGCCCGCCCATGGCATTGGGCTGGCCGGTCAGGGAGAAGGGACCGCTGCCCGGCCGGCAGATCTTGCCCGTGGCCAGGTGCAGATTGCACAGCGCATTGGTGTGCCAGGTGCCGCGGGTGCTCTGGTTCAGGCCCATGGTCCAGCAGCTCAGCCACTCGGGCGCGTCGCCTATCCATTGCGCGGCTTTGCGGATGTCGGCTTCGGCCAGGCCGGTGATGCGCGCGACCTTCTCCGGCGGGTAGTCGGCCAGAAAGCCGGGCATCTCGTCCCAGCCTTCGGTGAATTCGGAGATGAAGTCCGCGTCGATCCTGCCTTGTGCGTGCAGCAGGTGCAGCAGGCCGTTGAGCAGCGCGAGATCGGTGCCCGGACGTATCTGCAGGAACAGATGCGCCTTGTCGGCGGTGATCGTGCGGCGCGGATCGACGACGATGAGTCGCGCGCCCGCCTTGACCCGGCTCATCATGCGCAAGTAAAGGATGGGATGGCAGTCGCCCATGTTCGAGCCGACGACGAAGAACAGATCGGTGCGGTCGAAGTCGTCGTAGGAGCCGGGCGGTGCATCCGCGCCCAGCGAAAGCTTGTAGCCGCTGCCGGCGCTGGCCATGCACAAGCGCGAATTCGATTCGATATGGCGGGTGCCGATATAGCCCTTGGCGAGCTTGTTCGCCAGGTATTGGGCTTCCATCGACATCTGGCCCGAGACATAGAACGCCACGGCGTCGGGGCCATGGGCGTCGATGATGCCGCGCAGGCGACGCGCAGCTTCGCGCGTGGCCTCTTCCATGGGCAGAGGCGAC
>DAIDKG010000309.1 GCA_027450125.1 Bordetella sp.
AAGGCATGGCCATGAAGAAGATCATGATCACGCCGTGGGCGGTGAAGATCTGGTCGTAGTGGTGCGGCGGCAGGAAGCCGGCCGAATCGTTGTTGGCGATGGCCAGCTGCGTGCGCATCATGATGGCGTCGGCAAAGCCGCGCAGCAGCATGATCAGCGCCACGAAGATGTACATGATGCCGATGCGCTTGTGGTCGACCGAGGTGAACCATTCGGTCCAGAGGTACTTCCACAGGCGGAAATAAGTGAGCGCCGCGACCACGACCACGCCGCCGAAAATAACGGCGGCCATGGTCACCATCACGATGGGCTCGTGGAAGGGAATGGAATCCAGTGAGAGTTTGCCAAACATCATTTACTCCGCGGCGGCGACCAGGTTCTTGGACTTGGGAGTGCAGACAGGGGAGTCCGTACCCGCGATCTTGGCCATCTGGGCATGCAGGATGAAATCGAACATGCTCGGGGGCGTGCTCGAGTAGAACGTGACCGGATTGTTTTCGCTGGGCTTGTTCAGCGCGGCGTAGACATCCTGGGTCAGCGGATTATTGGCGGCGCGGGCCTTGGCGACCCAGGCATCGAAGCCCTTCTGGTCGGTGGCGACGGCGGTGAAGCGCATGCCCGAGAACCCGGGGCCGCTGAAGTTCGACGAGATGCCCGCGTAGGTGCCGGGATGGTCGGCGATCAGGCTGAGCTTGGTCGCCATGCCAGACATCGCGTAGATCTGGCTGCCCAGCTGCGGGATGAAGAAGGAGTTCATCACCGTGGCGGACGTGATGCGGAAGTTCACCGGCGTGCCGACCGGCATCGCGATCTGGTTGACCGTGGCGATGTTCAGGTCGGGATAGATGAAGAGCCACTTCCAGTCCAGGGCGACCACGTCGATGTTCAGCGGCTTGACGTCGGACTTGATCGGCTTGTAGGGGTCGAGCTCGTGCGTGCTCGTCCAGGTCAGCGTCGCCAGGATGGCGATGATGATGCAGGGAATGACCCAGACCACCGCTTCGATGGCCGTCGAGTGCGACCAGCGCGGCGCATAGGTGGCCTTGGTATTGGAGGAGCGATAGCGCCAGGCAAAGACCAGGGTCATGATGATCACGGGGATCACCACGATCAGCATGAGCCACAGCGCGGTCAGCATCAGGTGCTTTTCCTGCATGCCGATAGCCCCCTGGGGGTTGAGCAGTTCGGCTTTGCAGCCGCTGAGCAGCATGAGGGCGCCGACCGAGAGCGTGCGCGCCGTGGTTGCAAGGGACGGGATTTTCACTGACTACCTTCTCGTGGGTAATAAGGCCGCGATTGCAGCAAAGTCGGCATAATAACGCTCAACCTCGGCCGGGGATACGCGGCACGATGTCGCACCTTCCCTCATGTTTGCACCGAATTGGTGCAATTCACCCTGTAAACCTTGGTAACCCCTCGGGGAGCCCGACACAAGGGTGCGACAAAATGTCGCACCCTGTTGTTACCAATTTGCAACCCGGGGCCAGCCCCGGCCGGCCTCAATCCTCGGCTGCAGGGTCGCGTTCGGGTCCCGGCTTCTTGGCCAGCTTGCGCTGCAACGAACGCCGGTGCATGCCCAGCAGCCGGGCGGCGGCCGAGACGTTGCCGCCGGTCTCGGCCAGCGCCTGGTGGATATGCTCCCACTCCAGGCGATGCAGGGGAATCATGGTTTCCTCGATGGCCACCTCCCGCGACTCGCCCAGGCCCAGCGTGCGCAGGATCATGGGCACGGTCGCCGGCTTGGGCAGGTAGTCGTCGGCGCCGCGCTTGATGGCGTCCACTGCCGTGGCCACACTGGCGTAGCCGGTGACGAGCAATATGCGCATGTCGGCGCGCAGCGCGCGCAGCGGCGCGATCAAGGCCAGGCCCGAGTCCTCGCCCAGGCGCAGGTCCACCAGCGCGAACGACGGCCGCAGCGATTCGGCCAGGCTCAGCGCCTGGGCCGCGTCGCGGGCCAGGTGCGTCTGCAGGCCGTGGCGCAACAGGCCGCGCTGCAGGGTCCGCAGGTAAAGATCGTCGTCGTCGATCAAAAGGCCGGGGCCGGACAGGGTCACGATGCGATTCCAGATTGCTTGTGCAGCGGCAGGGTGAAACGGATGCGTGTGCCGCCGCCTTCGCCGGCAGTCGAGGTCATTTCGCCGCCCCACTGCTCGACAGTGGCGTGCGACAGGGCCAGGCCCACGCCCAGTCCCTGCGGTTTGCCGCTGTGGAACAGGCCCAGGGCCGGCAGCAGCGGCCGCTCCGGATCCATGCCGGCGCCGTAGTCGCGCACTTCGCCCCGCAGGATGCCGTCCTGGTAGGACAAGTGTAGTTCCACGCGCGGGTCGCCCGCTTCCTCGCCCGCGTCCGCGGCATTGTTCAGCAGCGCCTGCAGCAGATGCGCGATGGCGGGGTCGACCCGCAAGGTGGGCGGCAGCTCGCCCGTGCGCTTGAGCTCCACGGCGGGCCGCACCAGCGTCCACTGGCCCACCACGCGCACCAGGTCGACCTGGCTGGGCACGGCCAGATTGCGGATGCGCTCGCGGCACAAGGCCAGCAATTCGCCCAGCGTCTGCACGTCGTGGCGCATCTGCTCGTCGGGCGGCCGCCCGGTGCCGATCTGCTCGGCGATTTCGTCGGCCAGCAGCGTCATGGTCGCCAGCGGCGTGTTCAGCTCGTGCGCCATGGAGGCCGCGTGGGTGGCCAGGGCGACGATGCCTTCGTTGCGCGTGAAGCGCTCGCGCAGCGCCGCCAGCTCGCGCTCGCGGCTGCGCAGGCCCGCGGCCAGGCGCGTGAGGAAAGAGCACACAATGGCCACGGAAATCAGGAAGGTGACCGCCATGCCCCAGGGCACGAGCGTGTGCTGGTCGTGCGGACTGACCAGCGGCCGGCCGAAAAGGGCCGACACGCCATAGCCGGCGACGCTGGCCAGCGCAGCAAGCAAGGCCCAGAAGCGCGGCAAGGCCAGCGCGCCCAGCGCCGTCAGCACCAGAAACATCATGCCGAAGGGATTGGTGATGCCGCCGCTCCAGGCCACCATCCAGGTAAGCGCCAGCATGTCGGCCATCAAGTGCATGAATGCCGTGCCCGGCGCCAATTCTTCACTGTGCTTGGGCAGCGCGGTGGCGATCAGGTTGAACAGCACCAGTGCCAGCACGCCGCCCCACAAGGGCAGCTGGGGCAGCGAGACATCCAGGAACCTGCTCGCCACCAGGATGGCTGCGGCCTGCCCCGCGATGGCCACCCAGCGCAAGGCGCACAGCGTGCGCACGAAGGAGGGAGTCGCGCGCGGTGCAGGCGGACGCTGGGCGGCGAACATGTCTCGGGCAGATCAGGCGCCCTGGGAGAGCGCCAGGGGAACGCCGGGGCGCGAAGCCGACCGGGAACCCGGCAGCGGCTGCACGCTGTCGGGATGATAGGTATGCACCAGCGACAGCTTCACGGCGTCGCTGGCGTTGCGCTGTGCCGCGTGCAGCGTGAGGCAATGGAAGAACACCGCGTCGCCGGGTTCGAGCGTGGGGCAGACCGCCCGCGCGATCCAGTCCCGATTGGCCGGCGGATCGGGCAGGAAGAATTTGTTCCGGTCGAACTGCTCGGGCCCGAAACCGGCGGCGTGCGATCCCGGCAGGAAGAACAGGCCGCCGTTATCGGCGGTTTCCCGGCCCAGCGCCAGCCAGCACGAAACCAGTTCGGGCGCGCTGAACGACCAGTAGCGGATGTCCTGGTGCCAGCCCGTCAGACTGCCGTAGGCGGGATGCTTGGTCATCACGCAATTGTGGTGCACGGTGGACAGCACCGGCGCCCGGCCGGACCGCGCAAAGTCGGGCTGCGTCAGGCCGAAATAGCCGGACAGCCAGTGCGCGATGCGCGGCGAAACCGCCCACTGCGCGAACAGCGGGTCGCGGCCGTAGGCATCGAGCAGGCGGCGAGCCGTATGGCCGCCGGCCGCCTGGCGCGAAGCGGGCGCGCCGGGATAGCGCAGGTCGGCCTCGTATTCGATGGGCTCGATCGCCTGCTCGAGATGGCGCAGCGCCACGGCGCGCAGCGCCGACACCGTGGCGGCATCGGCAAAGCCGCGCACCACCACGAAACCCTGCTCGCGCAACAGCGCGATCTGGCTCGCTTGCGTCATGGTCGACTCCCCGCCTTGGCCTGTTCGGCCTCGCGCTCTTCCTTCACGGTGCGTACCCACTCGCGCCACACCGACACCAGAAGCGCCATCAATACCGGCCCGACGAACAGGCCCACGATACCCAGTGTTTTCACGCCGCCCACCAGGCCGAAGAAGGTCGGCAGGAAAGGCAGCTTGACCGGACCGCCCACCAGGCGCGGCCGCAGCGTCTTGTCGACGATGAAAAGCTCGATCGCGCCCCAGGCGAGCAGGCCGATGCCGGCGCCGACGTGGTTCGATCCGATCAGGTAGAGCGAGACCAGCGTGAACGCGGTCGGCGCCCCGCCTGGCACCAGCGCCATCAGGCCGGTGATCACCGCCAGAAGCACATGCGCCGGCACCCCGGCGATCCAGTAAGCGACGCCCAGCACCACGCCCTCGCCCAGCGCGATCAGGCCCATGCCCGTGACGGTCGCGGCGATCGTGGCCGGAACCATGCGAGAAAAACGCTGCCAGCGCGAAGGCAGTATGCGTTCGCCCAGCAGGTCGACCTGGGCCAGGATCTGCCGGCCGTCCTTGTAGAGGAAGAACAGTATGAGCAGCATGAATAGCAACGCCAGAATCAGCCGCGCGGCATTGCCCGCGAAACCCAGCACCATGCGGTAGATATTGCCGATGTGCTCGCCGCTGACCAGCTGCACCAGGTCTCCCAGCGCATGCGGTTCGCCAAGGTAGCTGTTCCAGCAGGCGGCGAGCTTCTCGCCCACCATCGGAATGGCGGGCATCCAGGCCGGCACTGCCGCTCCATTGCGGTTGGTGGCCAGCATCCAGGCAAAAACGCTGCTGGCTTCGCGAAAAGCATAGATCGAGGCCAGCGACAAAGGCACCACGAGCACCGCCAGCACCAGCAGCAGCGAGACGATGGCGCCGGCCGTCGTGTTGCCGTTGCAGAACCCCAGAATGCGCCGGTAGACCGGCCAGGTGGCCAGGCCGATGACCAGCGCCGCCAGGGCAGGCACCAGGAAATCGCTGAGAAAATACGCCCCCGCCAGGAGCACCAGCAACAATAGCCAGCGGGCGATCAGGGAAGCGGGCAGGACAGGCGGCATAGGCGACAGACAGCAAGAAGACCGGCGGGAGAATTCCGCCCGGACTGAGCAATATACGAGTTTTGGTCGGGC
>DAIDKG010000310.1 GCA_027450125.1 Bordetella sp.
TCTGGTGGGCAAGTGGGGCATCGGCTTCTACCTGAGCCGGGGCGGCGCCGTCTCGGCCTACGGCGCGGCGGGCTCGCTGATCGCGCTGATGCTGTGGATCTACTACTCGGCGCAGATCTTCTTCTTCGGCGCGGTGTTCACGCGCCAGTTCGCCCTGCGCTTCAGCCGCCCCTTCAGCCAGCGGTACGGCGGGCACGCCGCGCAGCACTGACGCTTTCCATCCACGCGCGGGCATGCGCCGCGAACTGCATGAACCGAGGAGCGAACATGGATACCCCCATCTCATCCGGCACGTCCCGCATCGTGATCGTGGGCGGCGGCGCGGGCGGACTGGAGCTGGCCGCGCAGCTGGGCCACGCGCTGGGCCAGGACAAGGTGACGCTGGTCGACAGCCGTCCTTTCCATATCTGGAAGCCGTCGCTGCACGAGGTGGCCGCCGGCACGCTGGATATCCATCAGGAAGGCCTGTCGTACCTGATGCTGGCGCATATGCGCGGCTTCACCTTCGCGCGGGGCGAACTGCTGGCCGTGGACCGCGAACGGCGCGCGATCCGCGTCGGCAAGGTCGTGGATGCCGCCGGACAGACCGTGCTGCCCGAGCGCGAGCTGCGCTACGACACGCTAGTGCTGGCCCTGGGCAGCGTCTCCAACTTCTTCAACACGCCGGGCGCCGAGCAGTACGCCGTCACGCTCGATTCCACCGACGCGGCCGAGGCCTTCCGCCTGAACATGCTCAAGAACATGGCCCTGGTCGACCAGGCCAGGGAGCACGATCCGCAGGCGCGCCTGCGCCTGGTCATCGTGGGCGGCGGCGCCACGGGGGTCGAGCTGGCGGTGGAGCTGCGCGAGGCCAGCCATGTGATCAGCGCCTACGGGCTGCGCAACTTCGAGCCTGAGCGGGATCTGGCGATCACCCTGGTCGAAGGCGCGCCGCGCATCCTGTCGCCCTTGTCCGAAAAGATTTCGCGCGCCGCCCACGCCCGGTTGGCTTCGCTCGGCATCCAGGTCGAGACTCAATGCCGGGTCGCACAGATCGCGCCGGACCACGTGCTCACGGCTGACGGGCGCAGCTTTCCCGCCGACCTGTGCGTGTGGGCCGCGGGCATACAGGGGCCGCCGGTGCTGGCCAGCCTGGGCCTGCCGCTGAACCGCCTGGGCCAGATCGAGGTCAACGACCGGCTCGAAAGCCCCGATCCGCACATCCTGGCGCTGGGCGACTGCTGCGCGGCGCCTTGGACGCAGGGCAGGAACGTGCCGGCCCGGGCGCAGGCCGCGCACCAGCAGGCCGACTATCTGGCGAGCAAGATCCTGGCGCGCGTCCAGGGCGAGGACGAGACGGACCAGCCCTATGCCTACCGCGACAACGGCTCTCTGGTGTCGCTCGGGCGCGAGGCCGGCGTGGGCAGCCTGATGGGCAAGCTCAGCGGGCGCGGGCTTTTTGTAAGCGGTACACTGGCGCGCTGGATGTACATGAGCCTGCACCTGATGCATCACCGCGCGGTGCTCGGCTTCTGGCGCACGGCTGCGCTGGCGCTGGCGCGCCTGCTGATGCGGCGCACGCAGCCCCGCGTCAAGCTGCATTGAGGCCTGTCCACACTAAGCCTTTTCCCGATGACGTTCCTGAAAAAACTCCAAAACGCCTGGGCCGCCAGCGGCTCGCTGCTGCAAGTGGGCCTGGACCCCGACCCGCAGCGCTTTCCCGCCGAGTTGCAGGGTCGGCCCGACGCCATTTTCGAATTCTGCCGCGGCATCGTCGACGCCACGGCACCCTATGCCAGCAGCTTCAAGCCGCAGATCGCCTACTTTGCCGCGCATCGCGCCGAAGCGCAGCTCGAGGCGCTGTGCCGCCACATCCGCCAAGCCCATCCCGACGTGCCGCTGGTGCTCGACGCCAAGCGCGGCGACATCGGCTCCACGGCCGAGAACTACGCCCGCGAAGCCTACGAGCGCTATCAGGCCGACGCGGTCACGGTCAACCCGTACATGGGCCTGGACTCGGTAGAACCCTACCTGGCCTGGAAGGACCGCGGCATCATCGTGCTGTGCCGCACGTCCAATCCCGGCGGCTCGGACCTGCAGTTCCTGCAGTTGGCCGACGGCCGGCCGCTTTACCTGCACGTGGCCGGCATGGTGGCCGACACGTGGAACCGGGACGGGCAATGCGGCCTGGTGGTGGGCGCCACCTTCCCCAAGGAACTGGCGGCGGTGCGCGAGCGGGTCGGCGACGCCGTGCCGCTGCTGGTGCCGGGCATCGGCGCACAGGGTGGCGACGTGCAGGCCACGGTGCAGTCCGGACGCGACAGCGCAGGCGCGGGCATGATGATCAACTCCTCGCGCGCCATCATCTACGCCAGCCAGGCAGAGGATTGGCGCGAGGCGGCCGCGGCCGCGGCCAGGAGCCTGCGCGACGCAATCAACGCGGCGCGCTGACCGGGCCGCGTCGATCCGGCCTCAGCTGCGCTGCGTCGGCGCGCCCAGCATGTCGAGCACGCCGCGCAGCGCGAATTCCACCGCGCCGTGCCTCACCTGCGCGCGGTCGCCCGGAAAGACGTGCGTGGCGGCGCGGGTGGCGATGCCGCTGCCGGTGCGCAGCGCAAACCCGAAGCACACCATGCCCACCGGCTTGCCCGGCGTGGCGCCGCCGGGGCCGGCGATGCCCGTGGTGGAAACAGCCACCTGGGCCCGCTCGACGGCCAGCAGCACGCCGCCGGCCATTTCCAGGGCCACCGGCTCGCTCACCGCGCCATAGTGCGACAGCACGTCCTCGGACACGTCCAGTTCCTGCGACTTGGCCTCGTTGGTGTAGGTGACATAGCCGCGCTCGAACCAGTTGCTCGACCCGGCCACCGAGGTGATGGCGCCCGCCAGCAGGCCGCCGGTGCAGGACTCTGCCGTGCCCATCATGAGCTTCTGCTCCATCAGGACCGCGCCCAGCCGTTCGGCCAGGCCTTGTATGGTGGGCAGGACCAGCGATGTGGGTGTGCTCATGCAATGACTCCAAAACGCACGGCCAGCGCCATCACCAGCAGGGTGTAGGCGGCGGCCAGAATGTCGTCCGACATCACGCCGAAACCGCCCTTCAGGCGCGCGTCGACATAGCGGATGGGTGGCGGCTTGACGGTGTCGAAGATGCGAAACAGCACGAAAGCCAGGGCCTGCGCGCCCAGCGAGGGCGGCACCAGCCACAGCACGATCCAGAAGGCCACCATTTCGTCCCAGACCATGCCTACATGGTCGGGCTCGCCCAGCTCCTTGCCGGCCCGCGTGCAGGCCCAGCAGCCGTAGGCGAAAAACAGCAGCAGCAGCACGCCCATGGCGCGGTCGGACACGATGTGCGGCGCGCACAGCCGCCACAGCGGCCAGGCCAGCAAGGTACCCCAGGTGCCCGACCCGGGACGCAGCAGGCCGCTGCAAAAGCCGAAGGCCACCAGGCGGTAGAGCCGCGCGCAGGTCCAGCGCCAGGTGGGAAAGGCAACCCCGGCACGGTCGCGCATCGAGGGCGAGACCGGAACGGGCGTCAGGGGATCGGGGCGTTGTTCGGACATGGAGTGGCTGGTGGATGGATTGCGGACTCGGCTCGAGGGCCGCGCGCGTCAGGCAAAGTGGTCGAACCCTCGGGGCAAGTCTGGCAAAGGCCGCCCGGTATCGTCAAGCACGGTCAGCCCGGGCTGTTCGGTAATGCTACCCACGCAGCTCACGCGCGTGCCCGAGCTCGCGGCAGCCTGCAGGATCTGCGCGTGATCGGCGGGAGCGGCGGTAAAGCACAGCTCGTAGGCATCGCCCCCGCCCAGCACCGCGCGGCGGCATGCAGCCGGATCCAGGCCCGCGAGCCCGGACGCCACGGGCAGGGCGCCGTAGCGCAGTTCGGCGCCGACCTGGCTCAGGTCGAGAATATGCCCCAGGTCCTGCAGCAGCCCGTCGGAAATATCGATCGCGGCATGGGCCAGGCCGGCCAGGGCTCGCCCCAGCGCCAGCCTGGGTGCGGGCCATTCGAGCGCGCGGCGCACGGCGGCCAGGCGCTGCGCGTCCGCCGGCAGCTGGCCGTCGAGCAGACGGTAGGCCACGTCGGCGGCGCCGAGTTCTCCCGACACCCAGATCTCGTCGCCCGCACGGGCGGCGTCGCGCCGCAGAGCCTGCGCGGGCCGGACGGCGCCGAACACCGTCACGCTGAGCACGAGCAGGGAGCTGCGGGTAGTGTCTCCGCCGATCAAGGGGCAGCGCGCCTGGCCGGCCAGCGCATGGAAGCCGCGCGCGAACGCGGCCAGCCAGGACTCGTCGGCACGCGGCAGGGCCAGGCCCAGCAGGCATCCCAGGGGCTGCGCGCCCATGGCCGCCAGGTCCGAGAGATTGACGGCCAGCGTCTTGTGGCCCAGCGCCTGCGGATCGACGTCCGGAAAGAAATGCCGCCCTTCGACCAGCAGGTCGGTGCTGGTGGCGACTTCATGGCCGGGGGGGACCCCGAACAGGGCACAGTCGTCGCCCACGCCCAGCTGGCCCGGCGCGGCAGGACGGGTGAAGTGCCTAGCGATGAGGTCGAACTCGGATGCCATGACGATTGGAGCAGCAATAACGCGTTCAGTTCTGAATGCGCGGACGATCGCCGCCGTCTTGCGCATCGCGCCGCGGCGTCGGCGCGACAAGGCAGGCCCTCAGCACCTCGCCAGGGCCCGCGGACGCGCCCTCAAGTTCACGCCTGCATCAACGCCGCTGCGCCGCCTGCACTTCCACGGCGCGCACGTCCGCGGCCAGCTTGTCCAGCACGCCGTTGACGAACTTGAAGCCGTCGGTGCCGCCGAACGACTTGGCCAGTTCCACGGCCTCGTTGATGGCGACCTTGTAGGGCACTTCGACGTGATGGACCAGCTCGTAGCTGCCGATCAGCAGGATCCCGTGCTCCACCGGCGAGAGCTCGGCCAGCGGGCGGTCGACATAAGGCGTGAAGCGCTCGCGCAGGCCAGGCGCCTCCTGGAGCACGCCGTGCAGCAAGGTCTTGAACCACTGCGCATCGGCCTCGGAGAAGTCCTCGGCGTCGCGCAGGTGCGCGTCGATCTCGCCGGCGTCCTGCGTGCCGTCGCCGCCGCGCAGCAGCCAGGCGTACACGCCCTGCAGCGCGAACTCGCGCGCGCGGCGGCGTGCGCTGCGGGCGTTGCCGCGTCCCTGGGCGGGCTGCTCAGCGCTCGTCTTCTTCGTCGTCAAAATCTTCGTCCTCGTCTTCGTATTCTTCGGGCTCGAGCGCGGCGACCAGATTGGCCATTTCCACGGCCACCTGGGCGCAATCGCGGCCCTTGCCCGCGGCGCGCGCCTGGGCTTGCTCGTCGGTGTCGACGGTGAGCACGCCGTTGGCCACGGGAATGCCGGTCTCCAGCGAAATGCGGTTGATGGCGGTGGCCATCTCGTTGCTGACCACCTCGAAATGGTAGGTCTCGCCGCGGATCACCGCGCCCAGCGCGATCAGGGCGTCGAACTCGAACGTCTCGGCCATGTGCGAGAGGGCCACGCCCAGCTCGAGCGCGCCGGGGACGCTGGCGATCATGACGTCGCGCTCGTCGACGCCCAGCTTGCCCAGCTCTTCGAGGCAGGCCTCCAGTTCGGCCTGGCCGATTTCTTCGTTGAAGCGGGCGCGGACGATGCCGATGTGCAGGCCTTCGCCGTTCAGATCCGGTGTGAGAACGTAGGGGTTCATGGGGTGGGGCCTTGTATCAGGGGTTGGCGGAGGGAGGGCAATCGTAACCCGTAATGGTGAGCGAGAAGCCGGCCATGCTGGGCATCTTGCGTTCGCGCGCCAAGAGGCGCATGCGGCCGACGTTCAGGTCGCGCAGGATCTGGGCGCCGATGCCGTAAGTGCGCAGGCCAAAGCGCTCGCCGTCGGAGGGCGGCGGCACCGCGGCGGGATCGGCCCAGCCGCCGATCTGGCTGAACAGGTGCTCGGTGGAGGCCTGGCAGTTCATCAGCACCATCACGCCAGCCGGCGAGGCGGCAATGGTGCGCAGCGCCTGGGCGACCGTCCAGCTGTGCGCGCCCTGCCCGGCGTCCAGCACGTCAAGCAGGGTGGCCGGCTCATGCACACGCACCAGGGTTTCGCGCTGCGGATCGATGGCGCCGTGAACCAGCGCCAGATGCGGCGAGCCGGAAGCGTCGTCGCGATAGGCCACGGCGCGGAACTCGCCCCAGGGCGTCTGCATGATGCGCTCGCCCACGCGCTGCACGATGGACTCGTGCTCGCTGCGGTACTGGATGAGCGAGGCGATGGTGCCGATCTTCAGGCCATGCTCGCGCGCGAAAACCATCAGGTCGGGCAGGCGCGCCATGGTGCCGTCGGGCTTGAGGATTTCGCAGATGACCGCCGCCGGCGTCAGGCCCGCCATGCGGGTCAGGTCGCAGCCGGCCTCGGTGTGGCCGGCGCGCACCAGCACACCGCCCGACACTGCGCGCAGCGGAAACACGTGGCCGGGCTGGACCAGATCGGAGGGCTTGGCGTTGCGCGCCACGGCCACCTGGATGGTGCGGGCGCGGTCGGCGGCCGAGATGCCGGTTTCGACGCCTTCGGCTGCCTCGATGGACTGCGTGAAATTGGTGCCGTAACGCGTACCGTTGCGGCTGGTCATCATGGGCAGGTCGAGCTGCCGCACGCGCTCTTCGGTGAGCGTGAGGCACACCAGGCCGCGGCCATGCGTGACCATGAAATTGATGGCTTCGGGCGTGACGAATTCGGCGGCCATGACCAGGTCGCCTTCGTTCTCGCGGTCTTCTTCGTCGACCAGGATGACGATGCGCCCGGCGCGCAGTTCGGCGATGATCTCTGGTACCGGCGCGATCTGGAAATCGCCGGCGGCCGGATTGGAGGGGTTGATGGACGTGACGGACATGAGCGTAGCCTGCGGAAAGCGGCAAACCGTCATTTTACCGCCCGCCGGGCAGCTTTCCCGGGTCTGCCCTCCCGGCCGCGTGGAACAGTGCTTCCCGCCGCCTGGCGAAAAAGATGAACGATTTATGACGCGTCATCAAAAAAGGCGGCGCAGCCCCGTAAGATTATTGGTCTTTTCCGTCAGCGAATCGCCACGGCACATGTCCGAACAAGAACTGAAACTCCACGTGCCGCCGGTCCATGCCGCTGCGATCGCGCGCGAACTCCTGGATCGGGGCGCCCGCCGCGTCAAGCTGCG
>DAIDKG010000311.1 GCA_027450125.1 Bordetella sp.
GGCCGCGTTTGGCCGGGCCGCGTCAGGCCGGGCCGCGTCAGGCCGGGCCGCGTCAGGCCGCACTGCATCGGGCGGCGGCCTGCCCGCCGCTCAGACCAGGACTTCGGGCGGATCGACGGGCACGCGCTGGCGCGTGGCCGCCTGGGCCTGCGGACTGATCTGGGCGCCCTGCGCCATGAGCCGCTTGCATTCGAGCATGGACGGGTCGTTCTCGTCGCGTCCGCTCAGCAGCGGACAGCCGGCGAACAGTTCGGCCACCCAGTCGGAAAACGCCCGGATCTTGGGCGAAAGCTGGCGGTTCTGGAGGTAGAGCAGCGAAATGGGCACCGGCGCGGGCCGGTATTCGGGAAGCACTTCGACCAGTTCGCCCTTTTGCATGTGCGGCAGCGCCGCGTAGCGGCCCGTCTGGATGATGCCGAAGCCCTGCAAGGCGCAGGCCAGGTGGGCCGACCATTCATTGACCGAGACGACACCGGGCGGGTCGAAGTGCTGCAGCTGCCCGTCGACCAGAAAATCCCAGCCGTAGTTGCGGCCCGGGCCCAGGAAGTAATGCACGGCATGGTGCTTGTGCAGATCGTCGATCGTGTGCGGCACGCCATGGCGCTCCAGATAGGAGGGCGCAGCGCAGGTGAGCAGCTCGATGGCGCCGATGCGGCGCGCCACCAGGCTGGAGTCCTCGAGCTCGCCCAGGCGGATCACGCAATCGACCGCGTCCTGCACCAGATCCACCTTGCGGTCCGACAGGCCGATGGCAAGTTCCACGTCGGGGTAGCGCTCGTGAAAATCGCACAGCGCGGGAATGAGCACCAGCGTACCGATGCTGGGCTTGACGTCGACGCGCAGGCGTCCCTGAGGATGCGCCGACACGTCCTGCAGATAGGACTCGGTTTCCTCGACCTCGGCCAGGATGCGCACGCTGTGCTTGTAATAGGCCGCGCCGTCGGGCGTGAGGCTCAGGCGGCGCGTGGTGCGGTTGAGCAGGCGCACGCCCAGATGCTTTTCGAGGTTCTGGATGATGGTGGTGACAGTGGTGCGCGGCAGCACCAGCGCATCGGCGGCGCGGGTAAAGCTGTTGGCCTCCACCACCCGGGTGAAGACCTGCATGGCTTGGAAGCGATCCATGGAAACTCCTGGCAAAGGCTGTTTGGCCGAAAGCATAGACCATAAACCCACGGATTGTTAGTCTTTGTCGACCAGTATTGCCGAAAACATGCCGTTTATCCTGCCGTAGAAAACATTCAGAATCACGCCATTCTGTGGAATCGGTCCCGCCGCACCACGCGGCGACGGTCTTGCGCAGCGGCAGACCCAGCAGCCCGCGCCCCGCGCAGGCAGCCCTCCCTTCCGGTCCGGTTCCCCATTTCTCGCCTCTTCTCCAAGGAAACGTCATGACGATTTCTCGACCCCGCGTTTTTCGCTTCTCGGCTCTGGCCCTGGTGGCGCTGCTGGCCGCCGCAGGCGGCTACGCGGCCCTGGGCGCCGGCGCGCCCGGGCGCGCCCACGCCCAGACCGCCGTGCCGGCCGGCGCCCCCGTGGACGTGGCGCCGGCCATCGGCCGCCCCATCATCGACTGGCAGCGCTATTCGGGCCGGCTCCAGGCCATCGACCGCGTCGACATCCGCCCGCTGGTGTCGGGAACGCTGGCGCAGGTGCATTTCAAGGACGGCGCGCTGGTCAAGAAGGGCGACCTGCTCTTTACCATCGATCCGCGCCCTTACGAAGCCGAAGTCGAGCGCGCCGAAGCCCGTGCCGCCTATACCGCGGCTGACCTGGCCCGGGCCAGGCGGCTGCTGGCCGAAAACGCCATCGCGCGGCGCGACTACGACCAGAAGGAGAGCGATGCCCGCGCCGCGGCCGCTGCGCTCAAGACGGCCCGTATCAACCTGGGCTATACGCGCATCGTCGCGCCGATCGACGGCCGGGTCTCGCGCGCCGAAGTCACCGCGGGCAATGTGGTGTCGGCCGGCGCGTCCTCGGCCGTGCTGACCACCATTGTGTCGGTGTCGCGCATGTACGCCTCGTTCAACGTCGACGAACAGACCTTCCTGCGCCATGTCGACGCAAACCGCCTGAAAGGCGTGCCCATTCCCGTGCAGATGGGCCTGGCCGACGAGAAGGGCTATCCGCATCACGGCGTGGTGGCATCGGTGGACAACCAGCTCGACCCCGGGTCGGGCACGATCCGCGTGCGCGCCGTGTTCGACAACCGCGACGGGCTGATGGTGCCGGGGCTGTACGCACGCGTGCGGCTGGGCGGCAGCGCACCGCACGAGGCCGTGCTGGTCGACGAAAAAGCCATCGGCACCGACCAGGACAAGCGCTATGTGCTGGTCCTGGACAAGGCCAACCACGCCGACTACCGCGCCGTGAAGCTGGGCGCCAGCGTCGGCACGCTGCGCGTGGTGACGCACGGCCTGGCCGCCGGCGAGCGCATCGTGGTCGGCGGCCTGCAGCGCGTGCGTCCCGGCGATCTGGTCGCGCCCAATCTCGTGTCCATGGACGACCAGGCCGCCCCCATCCAGACCGCCTCGGCAAGCCTGAACTAAGAACACCATTCCCTACCCATGAATATCTCCAAGTTCTTCATCGATCGGCCCATCTTCGCGGGCGTGCTGTCGGTGCTGGTGCTGCTGGGCGGCCTGCTGGCCATGTTCCAGCTGCCCATTTCCGAATATCCGGAAGTCGTGCCGCCTTCCGTGGTGGTGCGGGCCCAATACCCCGGCGCCAACCCCAAGGTCATCGCCGCAACCGTGGCCTCGCCGCTGGAGCAATCGATCAACGGCGTCGAAAACATGCTCTACATGCAGTCTCAGGCCAATAGCGACGGATCCTTCGCGCTGACGGTCTTCTTTCGCCTGGGCACCGATCCGGACAAGGCCCAGGAACTGGTGCAGAACCGCGTCTCGCAGGCCCTGCCGCGCCTGCCCGAGGACGTGCAGCGCCTGGGCGTGACCACGGTCAAGAGCTCGCCCACGCTGACCCTGGTGGTGCACCTGATCTCCCCCGACAACCGCTATGACGCGACCTATCTGCGCAACTACGCGGTGCTCAACGTGAAGGACCGGCTGGCGCGCCTGCCCGGCGTGGGCGACGTGCAGGTCTGGGGCGCGGGCGACTATGCCATGCGCGTCTGGCTCGACCCGAACCGGGTCGCCGAGCACGGGCTGACGGCCATGGACGTGATCAACGCCATCCGCCAGCAGAACGTGCAGGTGGCAGCCGGCACCATCGGGGCCTCGCCCAACGCCGGCGACGTGCCCATGCAGTTCTCGGTGAACGCGCGCGGCCGCCTGACGACCGCGGCGCAATTCGGCCGCATCGTCCTCAAGACCTCGCCAGATGGCGCGGTGACGCGCCTATCCGACGTCGCCCGCATCCGGCTGGACGCACAGGACTATGCGCTGCGCTCGCTGCTGAACAACAAGCAGGCGGTGGCCATGGCCATCATGCAGGCGCCGGGCTCGAACGCGCTGGACGTGTCCAGCCAGGTGCGCGCGACCATGGCGCACCTGGCCAAGGACTTCCCGCCCTCGGTGCAGTACCGCATCGAGTACGACCCCACGCAATTCGTGCGGGCCAGCATCGAGGCTGTGGTGCACACGCTGCTGGAGGCCATTGCGCTGGTGGTACTGGTGGTGATCGTGTTCCTGCAGACCTGGCGCGCCTCGGTCATTCCGCTGCTGGCCGTGCCGATCTCCATCATCGGCACTTTCTCGCTGCTGCTGGTCTTTGGCTACTCCATCAACGCGCTGTCGCTGTTCGGCATGGTGCTGGCCATCGGCATCGTGGTCGACGACGCGATCGTGGTGGTGGAGAACGTCGAGCGCAATATCGAGGCCGGGCTGTCGCCGCGCGAGGCCACTTACCGGGCCATGCGCGAGGTGAGCGGCCCCATCATCGCCATCGCGCTGACGCTGTGCGCGGTGTTCGTGCCGCTGGCCTTCATGACCGGGCTCTCGGGCCAGTTCTACAAGCAGTTCGCTGTGACCATCGCCATTTCGACGGTGATCTCGGCCTTCAACTCGCTGACGCTCTCGCCGGCCATGTCGGCCCTGCTGCTCAAGCCGCACAGCGAGCAGACCGACTGGCTGTCGCGCGCCATGCACAAGGTGCTCGGCCCGTTCTTTCGCGCGTTCAACCGCGCCTTCGGCCGGGCCTCGGAACGCTACGCCGACGGCGTGGGCGGCGTGCTGCGCCGCAAGGGCTCCTCGATGCTGGTCTACGCGGTGCTGCTGGCCCTGACCGCGGGCGTGGCCTACATCCTGCCCGGAGGCTTCATTCCCGCGCAGGACAAGCAGTACCTGGTGGCCTTCGCCCAATTGCCCAACGGCGCATCGCTCGATCGCACCGACAGCGTGATCCGGCGCATGAGCGACATCGCCCTGCACGAGCCGGGCGTGAAAAGCGCCATCGCCTTCCCAGGCCTGTCGATCAACGGTTTCACCAACAGTTCGAGCGCCGGCATTGTCTTCGTGACGCTGGACGACTTCGACAAGCGCCGCAGCGCCAATCTGTCGGCCAATGCCATCGCCATGCACCTGAACCAGAAGTTCGCGGCCATCAAGGATTCGATCGTGGCCGTGTTCCCGCCTCCGCCCATCCTGGGCCTGGGCACGCTGGGCGGGTTCAAGCTGCAGATAGAGGACCGCGGCGCGCAGGGCTACGCCGCGCTGGACAAGGCCACGCAGGCCTTCATTGCCAAAGCGCGGCAGACGCCCGAGCTGGGGCCCACGTTCACCAACTACCAGGTCAATGTGCCGCAGGTCGACGTGGACCTGGACCGAGTCAAGGCCATGCAGCTGGGCGTGCCGGTGACCGACGTGTTCGACACCATGCAGGTCTATCTGGGCTCGGTGTACGTGAACGACTTCAACCGCTTCGGCCGCGTCTTCCAGGTGCGCGCCCAGGCCGACGCGCCGTTCCGCTCGCACCCCGAGGACATCCTGCGGCTCAAGACGCGCAACGCCGCCGGCCAGATGGTGCCGCTGTCATCGCTGGTGACGATCAAGCAGAGCTTCGGCCCCGAGATGGTGGTGCGCTACAACGGCTACACCGCCGCCGACATCAACGGCGGCCCGGCTCCTGGCTATTCTTCGGCCCAGGCCGAAGCAGCCGTCGAGCGCATCGCGGCCGAAACCCTGCCGCGTGGCGTGCGCTTTGAATGGACCGACCTGACCTA
>DAIDKG010000312.1 GCA_027450125.1 Bordetella sp.
GGGTGCCCGGCCTGGACCGCCGCATCGAGATCGACCTGCAGCGCCCGGGTTCGGTGCCCTGGTATTGCATCACCACCTGGACCGAGACGGCGCAGTCCGACTTCTACTGCGTCGAGCCCTGGCTGGGCATGCCGGATGCGATCCACAACGGCCTGGGGCTGCGCTGGGTGCGGCCGGGGCAGACCGAAGCGGCGGTGCTGCGGATCACAGTGGGCCGTTGAGGCGGGCGGCGCCCTTGTGCCGCCGCCCGCTTCATCGTGTTGTCATGCCGGCAGGTTAAACAGCGAAGGAAATGCATTTCTTCAATATCTTCATCCGGCAGCGACAGCGTGAGCGACCCCGACATACTCTCCGAACATACTCGCCGGCTCTATGCCGAAATGATCGACAGCCTGGACGAAGAGCTGGAGATGGAGCTGGACGACGAGCGCCTGGACGCCATGCTGGAGGGCGGCCATGCCGACGATTCCGACATGGATCGCCGCCAGTATTTCCGCGAGCTGCTGCGCCTGCAGGGCGAGCTGGTCAAGCTGCAGGACTGGGTGGTCGACAACAGGCTCAAGATCGTCGTGCTCTTCGAGGGGCGCGATGCGGCCGGCAAGGGCGGCGCCATCAAGCGGATCACCCAGCGCCTGAATCCGCGGGTGTGCCGGGTGGCGGCGCTGCCCGCACCCAACGACCGCGAACGCACGCAGTGGTACTTCCAGCGCTATGCCTCCCATCTGCCGGCGGGCGGCGAGATCGTGCTGTTCGATCGAAGCTGGTACAACCGCGCCGGGGTGGAGCGCGTCATGGGATTCTGTACCGACTCGGAATATGAAGAATTCTTTCGCAGCGTGACCGAGTTCGAGAAGATGCTGGTGCGCTCGGGCATCGTGCTCATCAAGTACTGGTTCTCGATCAGCGACGAGGAGCAGCACCGGCGCTTCCTGGCCCGCGTGCACGATCCGCTCAAGCAATGGAAACTCTCCCCCATGGACCTGGAGTCGCGCCGCCGCTGGGAGGCCTACACCAAGGCCAAGGAAGAGATGATGGAGCGTTCGCACATTCCCGAGGCGCGCTGGTGGATCGTCGAAGGCGTGGACAAGAAGCGCGCCCGCCTCAATTGCATACGGCACCTGCTCGACCAGGTGCCCTACGGCGAGGTGGATCATCCGGACGTCTTGCTGCCCGAGCGCGAGCATCATCCGGACTACAGCCGCAATCCGCAGCCGCAGAACATGTACGTGCCGGCCGTCTATTAATGAAAAAGCCACGCGGGCGTGGCTTTCGGGGCGCGTCCGAGCAGATCAGGGCGCCGGGTTCGGATGCCTGACGTGGATGGCCTCGATCGCGGCGAGCATGTCCGCGCTCAGTTCCACGTCGACGCTGTCGATGTTTTCCTTGAGCTGATCCAGGGTCGTGGCGCCGACCAGGTTGCTGGCCACGAACGGGCGCGAGTTCACCCAGGCCAGGGCAAGACTCACTGGAGACAAGCCATGCCGCTTGGCCAGCGCCACGTATTCGGCCGCGGCCGCGTCGGTTTCCGGGTTGCTGTAGCGCGTGAAGCGCTCGAACAGCGTCAGGCGCGCCTTGGCCGGGCGCGCGCCGTTCAGGTACTTGCCCGACAGCACGCCCATGGCCAGCGGCGAATAGGCCAGCAGGCTCAGGCCTTCATGGTGGGTGAATTCCGACAGGCCGATCTCATAGACGCGGTTGACCAGGCTGTACGCGTTCTGGATGGACGCCGGGCGCGGCAGGTTCTTCATTTCCGCATGCTTGAGGAACTGCGCCACGCCCCAGGGCGTTTCGTTGGACAGGCCGAAATGGCGGATCTTGCCGGCTTTTTGCAGGTCGGCGAGCACCTGCAGCGTTTCCTCGACCGGCACGGTGTAGTCGTCCTCGACCCAGGGATAGCTGAGCTTGCCGAAGGTGCTGGTGGTGCGGTCGGGCCAGTGCAGCTGATAAAGATCGAGGTAGTCGGTCTGCAGGCGCTTGAGGCTGGCGTCCAGCGCGGCGGTGATGTTCTTGCGGTCCAGGAAGGTCTTGCCGTCGCGGATATGGCCGGGGCGCTTGGCGTCGCGCACGGGGCCGGTCACTTTGCTGGCCAGGTAGAAATCGTCGCGCTTGCCGCGCCGGGCGATCCAGGTGCCGATATAGGCCTCGGTGCGGCCCTGGGTTTCGGGTTTGGGCGGCACGGGATACATTTCGGCGGCATCGATCAGATTGATGCCGCGCGACAGGGCATAGTCGAGCTGCTGGTGGGCCTCGGCTTCGGTGTTCTGCTCGCCCCAGGTCATGGTACCCAGGCCGATCAGGCTGACTTCCAGGCCGGTGCGGCCAAGCTGGCGGTATTTCACTGCAATACTCCGGGTTGGTGAAAGGGCTTTAGCCCTTAGGGTTTTGGGCAATGGTACTCCCGCCCCGGAGTTATAGTGCAACGCACCAATTTCCCTTCCCCAGACAGGCAGGAGTTTTACATGTCTTCATTATTCGATTCCCTGGCTGCCGGCGACCTGGCGCTGGCCAACCGGGTCGTCATGGCGCCGCTGACCCGCAATCGCTCGCCCAAGGCGGTGCCGCAACCCGTCACCGCGACCTATTACGCCCAGCGCGCCACGGCCGGCCTGATCATCACCGAAGCCACGGCCATCTCACACCAGGGCCAAGGCTACGCCGACGTGCCCGGCCTGTACGGCGCCGACCAGATCGAAGGCTGGAAGCGCGTGACCAGCGCCGTGCACCAGGCGGGCGGACGCATCGTGGTGCAGCTCTGGCATGTGGGCCGCATTTCGCACACCTCGCTGCAGCCCGACGGCGGCGCGCCGGTGGCGCCATCGGCCATCGCGGCCAAGTCCAAGACCTACGTCATCGACGCCGAGGGCAAGGGCGCCTTCGTGCCGACTTCCGCGCCGCGCGCGCTGGACATCGCCGAGTTGCCGGGCATCGTGGCCGATTACCGCAAGGCGGCCCGCGCGGCCATCGACGCGGGCTTTGACGGGGTGGAACTGCATGCCGCCAACGGCTATCTCATCGACCAGTTCCTGCGTTCGGGCAGCAACCAGCGCACCGATGCCTATGGCGGATCGATCGAAA
>DAIDKG010000313.1 GCA_027450125.1 Bordetella sp.
GGCCGCGCCGCCCAGGGGGCCGTCGATCATGATGGAGAGCGGCGTGGCGATGCGCTCGGGCAGGCCGTGGTGGTCGGCTTCCCAGGGTTGCGGCGCGTCGGGCAGGCGCAGGTGGGACACGGTAAAGCCCGTGAGCCCGGCCTTGGGCTTGGAGCCGCGGCCGGTGGCGCCCTCGTCGCGGATCTCGCCGCCGGCGCCCGTGGAGGCCCCGGGAAACGGCGCGATGGCGGTCGGGTGATTGTGCGTCTCGACCTTCATCAGCGTATGCACGGTGGTTTCGCGGCGGCGATAGGTCGGGCTCGCGCCGGCCAGGCCCGGAACGCCTGCCTCGAAGCGCTGCGCCGGGCCGCCTTCCATGACGGCGGCGTTGTCCGAGTAGGCCACCACGGTGCCGCCGGGCTGCGCCTTGTGCGTGGCGCGGATCATGCCGAATAGCGTGTCGGGCTGATCGGCGCCGTCGACCTTCCATTGCGCGTTGAAGATCTTGTGGCGGCAGTGCTCGCTGTTGGCCTGCGCGAACATCATCAGTTCGACATCGGTCGGGTCGCGCCTGAGCGCGGCGAAGGCGTCGGCCAGATATTCGATCTCGTCCTCGGACAGGGCCAGGCCCAGCGCGGCATTGGCATCGACCAGCGCGGCGCGGCCCCGGGCCTGCACCGGCACCGTGCGCACCGGCTTGCCGGCCAACGGCGCGAACAGCGCCTGGCCGTCGAAGCCGGCATCGACCACGGTTTCCGTCATGCGGTCGTGCAGGCAGGCGGCGGCGCGGGCCAGCGCGCTTTCATCGAAAGCCTTGCTGCCCAGCAGTCCGCGCTCGGGACTGAGGATGTAGCGGATGCCGCGCTCGATACGCCGCACCGACGCCAGGCCGCAGTTATGGGCGATGTCGGTGGCCTTGCTGGCCCAGGGCGACATGGTGCCCAGCCGCGGGATGACGAGCAGTTCCAGGGCCTTGGCCGGCGCGGGATCCGTGCCGGCCGGATCGCCGTAGTCCAGCAGCTCGGCAAGGCGCCTGGCGTCTTGCGCCGGCAGTTCGGCGTCGGTGAGGACGAAATGCTCGTAGCGGGCCGAGACATCGGCGACCGGCAAGCCGGCCTGCTTCAACTGGGCAAGCAGGCGTTCGCGGCGAAAGGCGGAAAGGACGGAGGAACCGGGCAGATGCTGGACGAGGGACACGATGCGGCCGAAGTGGGGGATCAGAAGGCGGCGAAGACCGTCAGGGACGATTTGACGGCCATCAAAAGACAATTCAATGAATCCTCCATTTTACCCCCTGCCACCTTCCGCCGCCTCACGCACTCAAGCCCGGTCAGGCGGCCTGGACTTCGTAGCCGGCCTGCTCGATGGCCGCCCGCGCCTGCGCCGCATCGGCGCCCTCGATGGCGACCCGGTGGCTGGCCAGGTCGGTGGTGACCTTGGCCGCCGGGGCCACCGCCTGCACGGCGCTGGTGATGGTCTTGACGCAGTGGCCGCAGGTCATGTCGGGAACGATGAATTCGGTGCTCATGCAGGACTCCTGGTGAAAAAGTACAAAGCAGCTTAAACCTTCCCATGATGGCAATGTCAAGCCTAAAATGGTGCTTGACCTTGCCATGATGGGAAGGTCAAGACTGGTGTCGAATCTCCAATGCGGACATGAGGTCCGAGATCCAAATGGACACTGCAACCGAACTCGAACTCGCCATCACGGGCATGACCTGCGCCTCCTGCGTGCGCCGCGTCGAAAAGGCGCTGGCCAAGGTGCCGGGCGCACAGCAGGCAACGGTAAACCTCGCCACGGAACGCGCCCAGGTGCGCTACGACCCGGCCGCCGGCACGCCCGAAGACTTCGTCGCAGCCGTCGTCAAGGTCGGCTACGACGCCCGCCCAATCGCTGCGCAGGACGATCACGCCCGCGAACTGGCACAGTCGCGCGATGCCGAGGCGTGGCGCCTGCGCCGCGATTTTTCGATCGCGCTGGTCCTGGCGCTGCCCGTCTTCATCCTTGAAATGGGCGGCCACCTGCTGCCCGGCTGGCATCATCTGATCGCCGCCACGCTGGGCGAGCGCGGCAACCAGCTCGTGCAATTCGTCCTGACCAGCGCCGTGCTGGCCGGCCCGGGCAGGCGCTTTTTCATCGACGGCCTGGCAGCCCTGTGGCGCCTGGCCCCGGAGATGAACACGCTGGTGGCCCTGGGCGCCGGCGCGGCCTGGCTCTATTCCGTCGCGGCCGTCTTTGCCGCGCAGGTGCTGCCCGAGGGCGCGCGGCAGGTGTATTTCGAATCGGCCGCCGTCATCGTCACGCTGATCCTGCTGGGACGCATGCTCGAGGCGCGCGCCAAGGGGCGCACCGGCGCGGCCATCCAGCGACTGGTGAGCCTGCAGCCGCAGACTGCCCGGGTGCTGCGCGACGGCCAGCCGCACGACGTGCCCGTCGCGCAGTTGCGCGTCGGCGATGCCGTGCTGGTGCGGCCCGGCGAGCGCATCGCCGCCGACGGCGTCGTGATCGAAGGCAGCTCTTACGTGGACGAATCCATGCTCACCGGCGAGCCGCTGCCCGTGGAAAAGGCCATGAACGCACCGGTCACCGGCGGCACGCTCAATACCACCGGCAGCTTCACCCTGCGCATCGCGCGCCTGGGCGCGGACACTGCGCTGGCGCGCATCGTGCGCATGGTCGAGACCGCTCAGGGCGCGCGCCTGCCCATCCAGGCCCTGGTCGACCGCGTCACAGGCTGGTTCGTGCCGGCCGTGCTGGCGGCGGCATTGGCCACATTCGCCGCCTGGATGATCTGGGGCCCGGCGCCCGCCCTGCCCCACGCGCTGGTCAATGCGGTGGCGGTGCTCATCATCGCCTGCCCCTGCGCCATGGGACTGGCCACGCCCACCTCCATCATGGTGGGCACCGGCCGCGCCGCGGAACTGGGCGTGCTGTTCCGCCAGGGCGATGCACTGCAGTCGTTGCGCGGCGTGGACGTGGTGGCGTTCGACAAGACCGGCACCCTGACCGTGGGCCGGCCGGCCCTGACGGACTGGAATGAGGTCGACGAGTCCGGCGCGGTCCGCAGCTATCCGGCAGGGGCCGCCGCCGGCTCGG
>DAIDKG010000314.1 GCA_027450125.1 Bordetella sp.
CGCGCGCGGCCTGCAGCCAGCGGTCCGGATGCGGGCCGAATATCTTGTCGATGTTGCGGACTTCGATCTTGCTCATTGCAGGCCTCCCTTGCTGACGCGGCGCCCGTAGGACTGCGTGGTGCGGTCGAACACGATGGCCAGCGCCACGATGCCCAGGCCGGCCAGCAGCCCGCGGCCCACCTCCAGGCGGTTGATGCCCAGCAGCACCTCGTAGCCCAGGCCGCGCGCGCCGATCATCGAAGCGATCACCACCATGGACAGCGCCATCATGGTGGTCTGGTTGATGCCCGCCATGATGTTGGGCAGGGCCAGCGGCAGCTGCACGCCAAACAGCTGCTGGCGCGGATTGGCGCCGAAGGCCCGGGCGGCCTCGAGCACCTCGCGATCGACCAGGCGTATGCCCAGGTCGGTCAGGCGTATCAGCGGCGGCACGGCATAGATCACCGTGGCGATGATGGCCGGAATATTGCCCAGGCCGAAGAGCATCACCACCGGGATCAGGTACACGAAGCTGGGCATGGTCTGCATGACGTCCAGCATGGGCAGCAGCATGGCGCGCAGCCAGTCGATGCGCGCCATCAGCACACCCAGCGGAATGCCGATCACCACGGAGATCGCGGTCGCCATGATCATCAGCGCCAGCGTCTGCATGGCTGCGGTCCACAGGCCGATGGCGCCCACCATGCACAGCAGCACACCCATCGCCAGGCTCAGGCCGACACGCCGGCCCGCGAGCCAGGCGATGAGCATGATCGCCAGCACCACGGCCCACCAGGGCGCGCCGCGCAGCACCTGCTCCAGCCAGACCTGGGCGTGCAGGAAAGGCATCGACATGGCCTGGAGCTGGTCGCCGTAGCGCGTGACGATGTGCTGCACGAAGGCGTCTATGCCGTCGCGCAGTCCGCGCGCAGAAACGATTTCAGGAAACATGGACATCCTCGCCGCTTACAGCGCGGCCTGGACGCGTTGGGCCACGTCGGCCGGGACCCATTGCTTCCAGGTCGCGCCCTCGTTCTTGAGGAACCACTTGGCCACGTCCGGCGCCTCGTCGCCCGTCTTTTGCATGTGAGCCAGCGTCGCGTTCACTTCAGGCAGCGGGATGGACACCTTGGACAGGAACTCGGTCAGCTTGGGCGCCTGTTTCTCGAACTTCGTGCTGACCGCGGTAAACACGGGATTGGCCGGGTAGCCGCTGGGCTGCGGGTTCTTGCACGACGGCGAGGTCAGGCACGGGTGCGTCTTGGCGTCGTAGGGCGGCATCTTCAGCTTGACCAGGTCCAGCGCTCCCACGAGGGGGGTCGGGTACCAGTAGTAGAAGACGATGTTCTGCTTGCGCTGATAAGCGGACATGATCGCCGCCTTTTGCGCCGCGCCGGTGCCGGGCGAATACAGCGTGTAGCTCTTGTGCAGCTTGAACGCGCGGTACAGATTGCTGTTGGTGACTTCGCAGCCCCAGCCGGCGGGGCAGGTGTAGAAGCGTCCCTTGGACGGTTCTTCGGGGTCCTGGAATTCCTTCTTGTACTTGGGCAGGTCGGCCACCGATTTCAAGCCGGGCAGGCGCTCGGCCGTGTAGCGCGGAATGAACCAGGCCTCGCCGCCTTGGTACAGCTCGCCGATGCGCGCGACCTTGCCGGTCTTGACCGCCTTGGCCCAGGGGTCGGCCACGCTGTTGAGCCAGACCTCGGAGTTGATGTCCAGGTCGCCGCGCTCCAGCGCGGCCAGCGCCGGCAGGGTCTCGACAGGCAGCACCTGAGTCCGGCAGCCGTAGCCTTTTTCCATGATGAAGCGCTCGAGCTCGACCATGACCAGGTTGGACGACCAGTTCATGCCGCCGAACTTGACGGGACGATCGATCTCGCACTGCACCGGGGTTGCCGGTTTGGCGGCCGCCTGGGCCGTGCCGACGCAGGCGGACAGAATGGCCAGGCCGGCCAGGATCTTGCAGAAGGGGAAACGCATGGGCTTTTGCCTCCATAGGTTCAAGGACACAGGCCGACAGGATTGCCGGCGCATGCCGTGTAGCTAAGGGGGGTCGTGCGGAAGACGGGCAGAACCGCCGATACAAACCGACACCGAAAGGTATGGGACGCCAGCCTGGCAGGCTGCGCCCATGAGGGCAGTCGACGCCGTGCATTTCGCCTATTGCGCAAACGCATTGCGTTGACAGAAATTGAACAGAATTAAGTAAAGATGAAGCGATGTTAACGATGGGTGAGATTTAAATCAAGTCAATCAGAATTATTCTGATACAAACGATCTGACAAATAATGGTTTCACTCGCGTCGAAATGCCGGGGATGACGGATCGCGCTTCCCGTATAAAACGAAGCGGTTTGCGGTCTGATTAGTTATGTTTTGTTTGGTTACATATTCGCGGCAGCATGGAATCGCCCGCACGCTGGCATGGTGGGCCGGGTTTTGGAGGCTGGATTCAGTCCCGCTTTTCTTGTACTTTGGCACTATGATACGAATTATTTCTTTTGCGGCGCATAGTTAGCGCTTGTCCATCAGAAGCTGCATTAAAAGA
>DAIDKG010000315.1 GCA_027450125.1 Bordetella sp.
TCCAGCCGCGGCGCGCAGGCAAGCCCTGCTGCTTTACTGCATGGCATAGCACCCTCCGTTATCGGAGAGGCAAGTGTGGCATGCGAGATGGCGGCGGCGCCTGGCACTGCGCGTTCGCTGCACGCTTTTCCGACCAAGCGAACGCCAGGAAAAAGCCCGCCCGTGCGCTTGGCGGCACAGGCGGGCTCGCGGCCCCGATCCGCCGGATCAGAACTCCAGATTGTCGATCAGGCGCGTGGCGCCCAGCTTGGCGGCGGCCAGGGCCACCAGCGGCTCGCCGGCCAGGACCTCGGCCGCCTCAGGCACCTTCAGGTCGCGCTGCCTGCGCACCGACATATAGTCGACCTGCCATCCGTGCGCCCGCAGCGTGTCCAGGGCTTGCTTCTCGATGATCGCCAGGTCGCAGGCGCCTGCGGCCAGCTGGGCGCGCAGCGCATCGCGCATGGACTGCAGGGCGGCATAGAGCCGCGGCGCTTCGGCGCGCTCCTGCGGACTCAGGTAGCGGTTGCGCGAATACAGGGCCAAACCGTCGTCGGCGCGCACGGTTTCGTGCGCCAGGATTTCCACCGGGAGCTGGAACTGCTGGCACATGCTGCGCACGATCATCAGGTGCTGGTAGTCCTTCTTGCCGAACACGGCCACGCGCGGCTGCACGCACGACAGCAGCTTCATCACCACCGTGCATACGCCCGAGAAGAAGCCCGGCCGGAACTCGCCCTCGAGTATGTCGCCCAGGTCGTCGGGCGGCTGCACGCGGTAGTTCTGCGGCACGGGGTACATTTCGCGCTCGTCGGGCGCGAAGGTGATGTAGACGTCGCGGCGCTGCTCCATCTTCTCGACATCGTCGCGCAAGGTACGCGGATAACGGTCGAAGTCCTCGTTGGGTCCGAACTGCAGGCGGTTGACGAAAATGCTGGTCACCACCGGGTCGCCGTGCTGGCGCGCCATTTTCATCAATGCCAGGTGGCCGTCGTGCAGATTGCCCATGGTGGGCACGAAGGCAATGCGGTTCTGCCCGCGCAGATGGTCGCGCAAGTCCTGGATGGTGTGTACGACTTTCAAGGAATCCTCCGGTGCGGACCGTCGGTGAGGGACGCCGCAGCCTCAGGCCGCGACGGCGCTGGTATAGGCCAGGCGCACGTAGATGGGCGCGTAGGGTTCGGCCTGCGTGATCTCGAGCAGCGACTCGCGCGCCAGTTCGAGCATGGCGATGAAATGCACCACGACGACGGCGACGGGCGCGCCTTCGCGCACGCGCTCCATGAACAGTTCGCCGAACTCGATGAAGCGCACTTCGTTCAGGCGGCGCAGGATATGGGTCATGTGATCGCGCACGGACAACTGCTCGCGCGTGATCTGGTGATGCTGGTTCAGCCGCGCGCGCTTCATGATGTCGGCCCAGGCCGCACGCAGGTCGGCGACGTCGACCTCGGGCATCATGCGCTCGACGCTGATCTCGGCCACCGCCTGGCTGCGCACGAAATCGCGGCCGATCTGCGGCAGGGCGTCCAGCTTCTGCGCGGCGAGCTTCATCTGCTCGTATTCGAGCAGGCGGCGCACCAGTTCGGCACGCGGATCCTCGGGTTCCTCGCCGGTATCGCTCTTTTTGACCGGCAGCAGCATGCGCGACTTGATCTCGATGAGCATGGCGGCCATGAGCAGGTACTCGGCGGCCAGTTCGAGATTGTGCTCGCGGATCTGGTCCACATACGACAGATACTGCCGCGTGACATCCGCCATGGGAATGTCGAGCACGTTGAAGTTCTGCTTGCGGATCAGGTAGAGCAGCAGGTCCAGCGGACCTTCGAAAGCCTCCAGGAAGATCTCGAGCGCGTCCGGCGGAATGTACAGATCGTTGGGCAGCTGGAACAGCGGTTCGCCGTAAAGCCGCGCGAAAGCCACCGAGTCGACCACGTCAGGCGTGGTGTCGACCGGCGGTTCGATCAGCGCGGCCAGGTCGCCGCCCGGAATCACGTCGCCGCCGGGCAGGAGGTTCCCGGACATGGGCGCTGGGCGCGGGCGGCCTAGTCGGCCTGGTAGACGTAGGGCTTTTGCGGCACGCGGGCCTGGCGAAAGCCTTCCTGCAGTTCGGCGTCCTGTTCCTTGTCCCACAGGCGGGCGCGGCCCTCGAGCTGGCGGCGCTCCGTATCGGGGTGCTGCGCCTTGTAGGCCTTGATGAACTGGGTCGCTTCGGATTCGTAATTTTTGGCCATGGCGGCAATTGCTCTGGTTTGTCGCGGCAGCCCGGGCTGCCAGGGAATCATCGCCCAAGTTTACTGCACAGCCGCAAGAAGGGCCTTCATGCCGCAGCCGGCCTCGGCGTTACAATCCTGCCCATCCCCGCCAGCCCCTGCTGCCCCATGCCCGCCGATCCCGCCACCGCCGTACTGCCCGCCCGCGCCGACCGGGATGCGGCGCTCGCGGCCCGGGCAGCGCGCATGATCCCCTTCATCGTGGGGTGCGCGCTGTTCATGCAGATGCTCGATTCCACCGTGGTCGCCACGGCCCTGCCGGCCATGGCCGCGAGCCTGGGATCCACGCCGGTGCGGCTGAACGTGGCGATCACCTCCTATCTGCTGGCCGTGGCCGTGTTCGTGCCGGTCAGCGGCTGGGCCGCCGACCGATACGGCGCGCGCCGCGTGTTCGTCGCGGCCATCGCCCTGTTCACGCT
>DAIDKG010000316.1 GCA_027450125.1 Bordetella sp.
GGCGGGCCTGAGCCCGCCCCCGCAGCAAAACGGCCATTCGCAATGAATGGCCGTTTTGACTTGCGCACGCCGTATGGCAGCGTCAGCCTTGCCGGATGCGATTGACCAGCGACGTGGTCGAGCGCTGGAATTCGAAGGGAATGGCCACGGCCGTCCCGCCCCAGCTGCGCACCAGCCTGGTCTCGGGCAAGGTCTGCATGTCGTAGTCGCCGCCCTTGACGATGATGTCGGGGCGCAGCTCGGCGATGAGCGCTTCGGGCGTGTCTTCATGGAAGGTCGTGACCAGGGTCACGCAGCCGAGCGCCGCCAGCAGCGCGGCGCGGTCCTGCACCGGGTTCAGGGGCCGGTCCGGCCCCTTGCCCAGGCGGCGCGCCGACTCGTCCGTATTGACCGCCACCACCAGCGTGGCGCCCAGGCAGGCCGCCTGATCGAGGTAGGTGGCATGGCCGCGATGGAGGATGTCGAACACGCCATTGGTGAACACCAGCGGGCGTGGCAACTGCTTGACCGCCTCGACGGCGGCCTCGCGCGGCAGGATTTTGGATTCGAATCGGGCGGCGGTCATGTGCAAATTGTAGCTGCGAACCCGCCGCCGGTCGCCCTGGCCGGTCGCCCCGCCGCCGATGGTCCGCTCAGGTTGCGGCGAGCGCGCCCGTCGTGCCGAACAGCTTGGCCATCGCTTCCTTGCGGTAGCGATTGAGGTCCTTCACCGAGGTGAAATCGGTGTCGAGCAGGCCTGAAAGAATGTGCAGGATACGTCCGGCGACCCGCCCTTCCCAGCCGCTGTCGAAGCGGATCTGCGTGTCGAGCCAGCGCTCCAGCCAGCCGGGCTCGGGCATCCTGGACTGCACCGTGTCGTTGGGGAACGTGGCCTTGTTCACGTGCAGATTGGTCGGATGCATGGCCTGCGCCGAACGGCTGGCCGAGGCCATGAGCACGCCGATCTTGGCAAAGGCGTGGCGCGCGGCCAGGCTGGTCTGCTCGCCCCGGTCTTTCAGGGCGCGGCGCATGTACTGCAGATAGGCGCCGGCATGGCGAGCCTCATCCTGGGCGATGGTCCGATAGATGGCGCGGATGACCGGCTCGGTGTGCCAGTCCGCCGCGCAGCGGTACCAGTGGTTCAGGCGAATCTCGCCGCAAAAATGCAGCATCAGCGTCTCGAGCTCGGGCGCCGGATCGAACTCGAAGCGCACGTTGTGCAGCTCTTCTTCGGTGGGCATGAGGTCGGGACGAAAGCGCCGCAGGTATTCGATCAGCACCAGGGAGTGCTTCTGCTCTTCGAAGAACCAGACCGACATGAAGGCGCTGAAATCGCTGTCGCCGCGGTTGTCGCGCAGGAACATCTCGGTGGCCGGCAGGGCCGCCCACTCGGTGATGGCATTCATCTTGATCGTGCGCGCCTGTTCGTCGGACAGCTTGGCGCCGTCGAACTCGCTCCACGGAATGCTGGTCGCCATGTTCCAGCGCACGGCTTCCATGGTCTTGAAAAGTTCAGGGTAGAGCATGGGGGCTTCTCTCCGCGGCCCGCTAGCCGCATTCTTATAACTGCTTTTATCGCCGCCCAAGAAGAAACCGTGATGACAGTTTCATAGCAGAAATATGACTTCGCGCGGACTGCATATGCTAACAGAGACGCCCGGGGCGCGGCGCTGGGCCGATCTCATTGTATCAATGTTTGTCCAAAGCCCACAACACCACAGCCAGGGCCACGGCAAGAACAGCCGTCAATGCCGCCAGCAGCCGGTTGCCCTGCTCGCGCGCCAGGCGCAGGCGGCGCGTCTCCTGCAGCATCTCGGCGCTCAGGTCGGGCCGGGCGAGTCGGTCGTGCAGCAGGCGCGGCACGGCCGGCAGCAGCTGGGACCACCGGGCCGATTCCCGGACCAGGCTTTCGCGCAGGCCGTGCAGGCCCATGCGCTTTTTCATCCAGCTTTCCAGGTGCGGCTTGGCCGTCTTCCACAGATCCAGCCCGGGATCGAGCTGGCGGCCCATGCCTTCGACGTTGAGCAGGGTCTTTTGCAGCAGCACCAGCTGGGGCTGGATCTCGACGTTGAAGCGGCGCGAAGTCTGGAACAGGCGCAGCAGAACCTGCCCCAGCGAGATCTCGGCTAGCGGCCGGTCGAAATAGGGCTCGCATACCGCGCGCACCGCACCCTCGAGCTCTTCTTCGCGCGTATCGCGCGGCACCCAGCCCGATTCGATATGCAGCTGCGCCACGCGGCGATAGTCGCGGCGGAAAAAGGCCAGGAAATTCTGGGCCAGGTAGTTCTTGTCGAACTCGGACAGCGAACCCACGATGCCGAAATCCAGCGCGATATAGCGGCCCAGCGTGGACGGGTTGTCCGACACGTAGATATTGCCCGGGTGCATGTCGGCATGGAAAAAGCCGTCGGTGAACACCTGCGTGAAAAAGATCTCGACCCCGCTCCTGGCCAGCGCCGGGATGTCCACGCCGGCCTCGCGCAGCCGGTCGATGCGGCTTACCGGAATGCCGTACATGCGCTGCATGGTGAATACGGTGCTGGTGGTGAGCTCCCAGATCACCTCGGGGACGATGAGCATGCCGTCGCGTCCGGACTCGGGGCCGAAGTTGCGGCGCAGCTGGCTGCAGTTGGACGCTTCGCGCACCAGGTCGAGCTCGTCGTGCAGGTACTTGTCGAATTCGGCGACCACTTCGCGCGGCTTGAGCCGGCGCCCGTCCGGGCCCAGGCGTTCGAGCACGCGCGCCGCGATGCGCAGCAGCGCCAGGTCCTTCTCGATGATGTCCAGCATGCCGGGGCGCAGCACCTTAACGGCCACGTCGCGCCCGTCATGCATGACCGCGAAATGCACCTGGGCGATCGAGGCCGACGCGACCGGATCGGTCTCGAACTGCGCGAACAGCTCCCGCGGCGGCTTGCCCAGCGCCGCCTCGATCAGGGCAGCCGCCTGCGCCGAGGGGAAAGGCGGCACGCGGTCCTGCAGCAGCGAAAGCTCATCGGCGATGTCGGCCGGAATCAGGTCGCGGCGGGTGGACAGCACCTGGCCGAACTTGACGAAGATCGGGCCCAGCGATTCGAGCGCCTGGCGCAGGCGCATGCCGCGCGGGCCGCTCGGCATGCGGCCCAGCCGCAGCACGCGCAGCATGCGGCGCGCCAGCGGATGATCGATGCTGGACAGGACCAGGTCGTCCAGGCCGAAGCGCAGCACGACGAAGATGATGCGCAGCAGCCGCGGCAAGGTCAGCATCGGCCGCTCCCGTCCAGGCGCCCCAGGCGGGCGCCCAGAGCTGCGATGCGCCGCTCCAGCGCGTCGGCATCGGACTGCAGCTGCGCCACGTCCAGGACATGCTGCGCCAGCGACGGCTTGCCGGCCAGGGTGGCCGTTTCCTCGGCCAGGTATTCCGCCACGTTGGCCGCCAGGCGGCCGCCCGCATCGCGCACGCCGAACGCCGCCGCGCGCGCGCCGGCCACCAGGCGCGATGCCGGGATGTCGCCCATCATGCGGGCCAGGTCGTCCTCGGGATCCCAGCGCAGGTCGCGCGCCAGGTCGCCCACCACCTGCGCCAGGCCGGCATCGCCCGAGATGTGCGTCACTTCGGCAAAATCGGGCAGGCTGCCGGCGGGCAGGCCCGCCAGGCGGATTTTCTCCGGCTTCAAGGTCAGGGTCACGTCGGGAACGATGGCCTCGTCGGCCGGAGACACCCTGCCGTCGCTGCCCAGCGTCAGGGACAGGCGCTGCCGACCCCAGGCAAAGCGCACCGTCTTGCCCGCGTGGCGGGCCAGGCGTTCGCCGGCCCAGGGCTCGCGGCCCAGCAGCGCATTGAGCGCGCCGGCGGCAAGGCGGGACACGGGCGGCAGGAGAAACGCGAACGGGGGCGTAGGCAGCATGGATTCCAGGGATTAAGATCGCGGCGCGCCCGAGGCGCAGGGCGAATCCAGGCCAGAGTTTACCGGGTTCATTTGCCGGGTTCACGCGGGCGCCTGCGCAGGCGGTCCAGGCCATGCCTATTGCCCGCGCCGCGCCTATACTGAAGTCCCCACCGTCCGCAGAAAGTGAACTCCTCCATGAGCGCGTCCTTGAAGACCCTGCACGAACTCGCCGCGGCCCTGGCTGCGGGCACGACCACCAGCGTCAGGCTGGTCGAAGACGCCCTGGCCCGTATCGAGCAATACCGGGCCGGCGGCGGCGCAGCCTACAGGGAAGTGGATGCCGAGTCGGCCCTGCAGGCCGCGCATGCCAGCGACCAGGCCCGCAAGGCGGGCTATGTGCCCAGCGTGCTGGCCGGTCTGCCCGTTTCCATCAAGGACCTGTTCGACGTCCGGGGCCAGGTCACCAAGGCCGGCTCGATCGCGCTGAACAATGCGGCGCCCGCGTCCCAGGACGCCGTGGCAGTGGCCCGGCTGCGCCAGGCCGGCGCCATCCTGCTGGGCCGCACCAATATGAGTGAATTCGCGTTCTCGGGCCTGGGACTGAATCCGCACTACGGCACGCCGCGCGCCCCGCACGACGAGGCCCGCGTGGCCGGCGGGTCGAGCTCGGGAGCCGCGGTCAGCGTGGCCCTGGGCATGGCCGCAGCCGCGCTCGGCACCGACACCGGGGGGTCGATCCGCATTCCCTCGGCCTTCTGCGGCCTGACCGGCTTCAAGCCCACTGCGCATCGCGTGCCGCTGGCAGGCGCCCTGCCGCTGTCCAGCTCGCTCGATTCCATCGGCCCCCTGGCCGTTTCGGTAGCCTGCTGTGCGGCTTTCGATGCCGCGATCAGCGGCCAGGCCCTGGATGCGCGGCCCGCCGACATCCGCGGCCTGCGCCTGTACGTCACCCGCGACCTCGTCTGCGACGGCATGGACGAGGAGGTCGCGCAGGCGTTCGAGGCCTCGCTGCAAAAACTGTCCAAGGCCGGCGCGACCATCGTGCCGTTCAGCTTCCGCGAGCTGCGCGAGCTTCCCAGGATCAATGCCAGCGGCGGCCTGACGGCGGCCGAGGCCTGGACCTGGCACCGCAAGCTGCTGCAGGCGCAGGGCACCTGCTATGACCACCGCGTCGCCCAGCGCATCCGCCGCGGCGCCGAACAGAGCGCCACGGACTACATCGAGGTGCTTGCGGCCCGCCAGCGCCTGCAGGCCGTCGCAGCCGAACGCCTGCGCGACGCCGACGCCTGGCTGATGCCGACCGCCGCCGTCAAGCCGCCCCTGCTCGCTTCTGTGGAAAGGGACGACGAGGCCTTCTTCGAGACCAACGGACTGGTCCTGCGCAATCCCAGCGT
>DAIDKG010000317.1 GCA_027450125.1 Bordetella sp.
TGTATGAACAGGCCCAGCGCATGCAGGCCATCGTCGAAGACCTGCTGACGCTGTCCACGCTCGAGTCCTCGCCAGGCGCGGGGCCGGCCGTCGTCAACATGAACGAACTGCTGCAGCGCGCGCGGCAGCAGGCCGAAGCCCTGTCCAACGGCCGGCATGTTTTCGAATGGCATATCGACGAAGGCCTGGACCTGCTGGGCAATGCCGGCGAACTGACTTCGGCCGTTTCCAATCTGTTGACCAATGCCGTGCGCTACACACCGGACGGCGGCAAGATCACGGTGTACTGGGATACCGACGCGCAAGGGTCGGCTCACTATCGCGTGCAGGATACCGGCATCGGCATCGCGGCGCGCCATATCCCACGCCTGACCGAACGCTTCTACCGCGTCGACCGCGGACGCTCGCGCGCGGTGGGCGGCACGGGCCTGGGCCTGGCCATCACCAAGCACGTGGCCATGCGCCACGACGCCGTGCTGGGCATCGAGAGCGAGCCGGGCAAGGGCAGCACGTTTTCGCTGGACTTCCCGCCGGAACGGGTCAGCCGCGCTCAGGGTTGAGTCAGACCAGCGCGACCTTGCCGCTGGCCAGGTCATAGACGCCGCCCACCATCGTCACCGCGCCGCTGGCGCGCATAGGCGCGAGAATGGGCGCGGCGGTCGCCAGGCGCGCCGTGGCGTCGATCACGTTCTGCTCGATGGCCTGCTGCAACACGTCGGGGCCGCCCCTGCGCATCGCGGCCTGCGCCGCCGGCATGATCGCATCGGCCAGCCCCGGCAGGTGGCCCGGCAGCACGGCCTTGTCCTGCAGCACCTTGAGCGCGGCAGCAACGGCGCCGCAATGGCTGTGCCCCAGCACCATGATCAGCGGCACGCCGAGAAACTTCACGGCGTATTCCATGCTGGCGATGGCGTCGTCGTCGGCAATATTGCCCGCCACGCGCACCACGAACAGATCGCCCAGCCCCTGGTCGAAGACTATCTCGGGCGCGACGCGGGAATCGGCGCAGCCCAGGATGGCGGCGTAAGGCTTTTGTCCGCGGGCGCGCGCCGCGCGGCCGGCCGCGTAATCGCGCTTGCGGCCATGTCCGGCCGCATAGCGCGCGTTGCCCTGCATCAACCGTGCCAGGGCGGCCTTGCCGCCGATACGATTGTCCGGCAGCGCCGTTTCGGCTGCGTATGCCAGCGGCACCGCCGCGCCCAGGGACGTGAAGAGAGCGGCGCCCAGGGCAGCGCCGAGAAAACCGCGGCGCGAGGCCCGGTTGCCGGGATAAGCTGCGTCGCAGCCGCAATGAATTTCGCAATCGCACATGGCCAGCTCCAAAAGATGATCGACCTCCAGGACCCGCTCTGCGTGCGTTTGCGCACCGCGCCAGACGCATGCGAACGAATTTAAAGGACAAACGCGCGGCCAACAAGCTTTCCCGGCCTGGCCGGGACGCGGCCTCGGGCCGGCCCTAGCCTCGGGCCAGGTCGATGAAGGCGCGCAGATAATCGACGCCCACATCGGCCTCGCGCGCGCCCAGAAAGATCTGCTTGGCGATGCCCTTGGGACCGAGCTTGACCGGCACGACCGGCATCCGGCTCGCGTATTCGCCCACCAGCCAGCGCGGCAGGGCCGCCACGCCCCGTCCGCTGGCGACCATCTGCATCATGATGTCGGTGTCTTCGATGGGTTTGTGCCGCCTGGGCGTCACGCCCGCCGGCGCCAGGAACAGGGTGTAGATGTCCAGCCGGTCGATCGGCACCGGGTAGGTGATGAGCACCTCGCGGGTGAGCTGCCGCGGTTCGATGTGCCGGGCCTTGGCCAGCGCATGGTCGGCGGCGACCACCAGCACCTGTTCGTAATCGAACACCGGTTCGAACACCAGGCCGGGCTTGAAGAGCGGATCCGGCGTGACCAGCAGATCGATTTCATAGCCGAACAGCGCGCCGATGCCGCCGAACTGGAACTTCTGCTTGACGTCCACGTCCACGTCCGGCCAGGCCTTCAGGTAGGGCGAGACGATTTTCAGCAGCCATTGATAGCAGGGATGGCATTCCATGCCGATGCGCAGCGCGCCCCGCTCGCCCTGCGCGAACTGGCGCAGGCGGTCCTCGGCCAGGGCCAGCTGCGGCAGCACGCGGTTGGCCACGGCGAGCAAGTACTGCCCGGCCTGCGTCAGCCGCAGGCTGCGCCCTTCGCGCAGCCAGACGTCGGTGCCCAGCTGCTGCTCGAGCTTTTTCATGCTGTGGCTGAGCGCGGACTGCGTCAGGAACAGCGCCCCCGCGGCGGCGGTCAGCGACCCCTGCTTCTCGACTTCCTGGACGATGGCCAGATGGATGCGTTCCAGCATGATATGTGAATTAAATTCATTGAATATTGAATTTTTACCATTTTACTTCATGGTTTGCGCTACCTAAGATGCTTGCCGGCAGTTCATTTTCATCCGCAGGCAGCAAAGGCATTCCATGACCACCCTCCACAACCTCGGCTTTCCCCGCATCGGCGCCCGCCGCGAACTGAAGTTCGCATTGGAGTCGTACTGGAAGGGCGAATCCTCGCGCGAGGCGCTCAAGCAACTGGGCGCGCAACTGCGCCAGCGCCACTGGAACGACCAGGCCGGCCTGGACCTGGTGCCGGTAGGCGACTTCGCCTTCTACGACCAGATGCTCGACATGAGCTTCATCCTGGGCAACCTGCCCGAGCGCGCGCGCGATTTCCATGGCGATGCGCTGGACAATTACTTCCGCGTGGCGCGCGGACGCTCGGCCCAGGGGGCTCAAGAGCACGCCGCGTGCTGCGGCGGCATCGCCGCAGGCGAGATGACCAAGTGGTTCGACACCAACTACCACTACATCGTCCCGGAATTCACCGCCGAAACCGGGTTCAGGCTGGACGCCTCGCGCCTGCTGGAGCAACTGGCCGAGGCCCGCGCCAACGGCACGCCGGCCAAGCCGGTGCTGATCGGCCCGGTCACCTATCTGGCCCTGGGCAAGGCCAAGGACGATTCCGACCGGCTGGCCCTGCTGCCCCGGCTGCTGCCCGTCTACGGCGAGCTGCTGGACACGCTCGCCGCGCAGGGCGTGCAGTGGGTGCAGATCGACGAGCCCCTGCTGGTCACGGAACTGGACCAGGCGTGGCAGCATGCCTTCAACCTGGCCTATCACCACCTGAAGGCCTGCCGCGTCAGGATCCTGCTGGCCACCTACTTCGGCCAGCTCCAGGAAAACCGCTACCTGGCCGCGAACCTGCCGGTGGCCGGGCTGCACGTAGACGCCATCAATGGCCGCGAGGACGTGCTGCCGCTCGTGAACATGCTGTCCGAGCACAAGGTGCTGTCGCTGGGTGTGATCAACGGCCGCAATATCTGGAAGACCGACCTGGGCGCCGTACTCGACTGGATCGAGCCGTTGGCCCGGCGCCTGGGCGAGCGCCTGTGGCTCGCGCCCTCCTGTTCGCTGCTGCACGTTCCCGTGGACCTGCGCAGCGAGCAGGAGATGGATGCCGAGGTCAGATCCTGGCTGGCCTATGCCTTGCAGAAGCTGGACGAGCTGCGCATCCTGGGCCGCGCCTTGCGCGAAGGCCGCGATGCCGTCAAGACCGAGCTGGCCGACAACCTGGCCGCGCTGACGGCGCGCCGCGCCTCGCCGCGCGTCAACAATCCGGCGGTGCAGGCCGCCGTGGCGCAAATCGACGCCGGGCTGGGCCGGCGCCGGAGCGCCTATGCGCAACGCGCCGCCCGGCAGGCCGCCCTGCTCAAGCTCCCGGCCTACCCGACCACCACCATCGGCTCATTCCCGCAGACCGCCCAGATCCGCCATGCGCGCAGCGAGTACAGGGCCGGGCGGCTGGACGATGCGACCTACGCGGCGGCGATGCGGGCCGAAATCGCGCGCAGCGTGCACGAGCAGGAGGCCCTGGGGCTAGACGTGCTGGTGCATGGCGAGGCCGAGCGCAACGACATGGTCGAATACTTCGGCGAGCAACTGCAGGGCTATGCCTTCAGCCAGTTCGGCTGGGTGCAGTCCTATGGTTCGCGCTGCGTCAAGCCGCCCATCCTGTTCGGCGACATCAGCCGCCCGAATGCCATGACGGTGGACTGGATCGCCTACGCGCAGTCGCTGACCGACAAGCCCATGAAGGGCATGCTGACCGGTCCGGTCACCATCCTGAACTGGTCCTTCGTGCGCGACGACCAACCGCGCTCGGTCTCGTGCAGGCAGCTGGCCCTGGCCATACGCGAGGAAGTGCTGGACCTGGAAAAGGCCGGCGTGCGCGTGATCCAGATCGACGAGGCCGCACTGCGCGAAGGACTGCCGCTGCGCAAGGCGCAATGGAATGCGTACCTGGACTGGGCGGTCGAGTCGTTTCGCATCGCCGCCAACGGCGTGGCGGACGAAACGCAGATCCACACCCACATGTGCTATTCGGAATTCAACGACATCATCGCGGCCATCGCCGACATGGACGCCGACGTCATCACGATCGAGACCTCGCGTTCGGACATGGAACTGCTCGATGCCTTCGACGACTTCAAGTATCCGAACCAGATCGGGCCCGGGGTATACGACATCCACTCGCCCAATATTCCGACGCAGGAGCACATCGTGCAACTGATGCGCAAGGCGGCCGAGCGGGTTCCGGCCGAGCGCCTGTGGGTCAACCCCGACTGCGGCCTGAAGACGCGCCAATGGGCCGAAGTGATTCCGGCGCTGACCAATATGGTCGCGGCGGCCAGGACGCTGCGCGCGGCGGCCTGAGTCCCTGCCTGATCCGACCAGCCCGACGGCCGCTGCCTGCTTGCGCGGCAGCGGCTTTTTTACTGCGCATGCCACCACAGGCAATTCGCCCCTGCCCGTTCAACGCGCCGCCTGCGCCAGGCAATGCGCCAGCGCGGCCGCCAAAGGCGCGCGCTCCAGCGGCCGGCGCGCGGCGATGCCGATTTCGCGATGAAAGCCCGGCTCGTCCAGCCCGATCAGGCGCAGGCCGCGCGTATCCAGCTGCCGCGTATGCGGCATCAGCGCCACGCCCAGGCCCTGCCGCACCAGATTGGCAATGGCATCGATCTCGTCCAGTTCGATTGCCTCGTGTACGGCGATGCGCTGCTTCTTGAGAAAGCCGTCCACCAGCCTGCCGCCGAACGAGGCGCGGTCGTAGCGGATGAAGGGCTGGCCGGCCAGCAGCTCGCGCCACGCCACCCGCGGCGCATGGCGCGGCGCGGCCAGCACCATGGGCTCGCGCACCAGGGGCTGCCACGACAGTTCGGCCGGCAGGGCGAAGGACGGGCGGATCATCACGGCCAGATCGATCTCGCCGGAATCCACCTGCCCCAGCAAATTGAGCGATACGCCCGGCACCACGCGCACCTGCACGTCGGGATAGTCGCCGCGAAAGTGCGCGAGCGCGCGCACCAGCAGATCCTGCTGCGCCGAGGCGATGGCTCCGACCCGCAGATGGCCGCTCACCCGCCCCGGGCCGGCCGCCTGCTCGACCAGGCCTTGGGCCGCAGCCACCAGGGCCTCGACCTGGGGCAGCAGTTCGCGTCCCTGGGCGTCGAGCTCGGCCGACTTGGCGCCGCGATCGAAGAGCTCGGCGCCCAGCCAGGCTTCGAGCCGGCGTATCTGGGCGCTCACGGCCGACTGCGTCAACCCCAGCTGGCGGCCGGCTCCGGTGAACGTGCCGCCCCGGGCTACGGCGACGAAGGTCTTGAATTCACGCAGCATCGATCGATATTTTTGATAGTCAGGCTCAAAAAATATCGTTTTCCAGTCAAAAAAACAATCCATACACTAGCGGGCCACCGCAACTTGTTTTAATCACGCCCAAGCCCGGAGCCACCCGCCATGACCGCCACGCACACCGCCATCCAGCCCTTTCACCTGGCCTTTCCGGTCCGCGACCTGGAAGAAGCCCGCAATTTCTACGGCAGGAAGCTGGGCTGCCCCGAAGGGCGCAGCTCGCCCGACTGGATCGACTTCAACCTCTACGGCCATCAGATCGTCGCCCATCTGTCGCCCGAGGCTTGCGGCGCCGCCGCCCTGAACGCGGTCGACGGCCATGGCGTGCCGGTGCGCCACTTCGGCGTGGTCCTGACCATGGAGCAATGGGAAGCCATGGCCAAGAAGCTCACCGACGACGGCACCAAGTTCGTCATCGAACCCTACATCCGCTTCAAGGGCGAGGTCGGCGAACAGGCCACCATGTTCTTCCTCGATCCGTCGGGCAATGCCCTCGAATTCAAGGCCTTCAAGAACATGGATTCGCTTTTCGCGAAGTAACCCCCTGTATTGAAGAACCCCGATTGAGCGCCGCCGACTCTCACGACACACCCGCAGCCGCCGGCTGGCGCATCCAGGCCCAGGGCGACCGCTGCCTGCTGGTGCGCCTGGGCGACACGATCGACATCCGCACCGGACGCACCTGCCTGGCCGCGGCCCGCCTGCTGCGCGACGCCGGCCTGCCCGGCGTCACCGATATCGTGCCTTCGTTCACCACGGTGGCAGTGCATTACCTGCCCGGCATCGACGGCCCCAGCCATGCGCAGATGGCCGAACGCGTCGCAGGGCTGTTCGCCGGCGGCATCGCCATCGACGAGGCAGACGGCCGGGACATCGAAATCCCTGTCTGCTACGGCGGCGATCTCGGTCCCGACCTGGCCGAAGTGGCTGCGCACGCCGGCATCG
>DAIDKG010000318.1 GCA_027450125.1 Bordetella sp.
GGTGTGGAGACTCAAGATCAATTCAATTATTTGTCTTCAGTAGGGTGCAATTTTTTCCAAGGATATTTGTTTGGACGTCCTAGTGCATGCCTTTTTCGCCGAGCGCGAAACGGCCAAGGTGCCCGAATCGAAGGCCGCCAGGTGCGCCTGTCGATGCGCCGATGCATGCTCCTGGCCGAAGACGGCGCATCGGGGGTCGACAGGTCTTATCGCAGTATCAAAAGGGGCATGCGCAACTGTCCGAGTATGGCCGTGGTGGTGCTGCCCAGCATCAGATGCCGTATGCGGGCGTGGCCGTAGGCGCCCATGACCAGCAGATCGATGCCATGTTCCCCGGCGTAATCGGCCAGCGCTGCCGCAGGTTCGCCGGGAACGCGCACGGCCTGAACGTCGAACCCGGCCTGCGTCAGTTGCGCACGGGTGCGCTCCAGCGCCGCCTGCGCCGCGGCGGAAGCGTGGCCCACCATGACCAGATGCGCCGGCAGGCCGGCCAGCAGAGGACTGCGGCTGACCATGTCTGCCGTCTTGTCCGCGGTGGGACTGCCATCGTAGGCCATCATGAAGTTGAGGGGTTCCTTGAAGACGGCGCCGGCCACCATGATGGGCCGGTGCAGTCCGCGCACGGCCGCCTCCAGCCTGTGGCCGGGCAGGAGCCGCGACGCCTTGACGGGGTGTTCGTGATGGCCCAGCACGAACAGGCGCGTGTCGGGCTCGATTTCCAGCAGGATGTCGAGCAGATTGCCCTGGCGCTGTCTGGCCGCGATACGCGCGGCCCCCAGGCTGCGCGCCCGTTCCATGGCCATCTGCAGGCATTGTCGCCCTTGTTCCTGCAGCAGCTCGTCGCGCTGGCGCTCCAGATCCGCCAGGTCGCTGAACAAGGTTTCCTGCGCACTGAGCCAGACGTTGCCGGTCAGTTCCGCGAGGGGAAGATAGTCGGGCGCTTGTTCCGTGACGTGCAGGAAATCCAGGTCGGCGTCGAGGCGGCCTGCCGCCCAGATGGCATAGTCGCAGATGCCCGGTGTGCGGGCGACGCCGTCGATGCAGGCGATGACTTGTTTCATGGGGCCTCCTGCCAGGGCATGGGCGCATGGCGCTATGGAGCCAGCATACGCTTTAGCGCCTCGATATGTGATGCCGCAGCTGCGGCGGCGGTGGTTTCGATGGCGCGGTAGCACTCGATCAAGGCCAGGCCGCTGGGCGTGACCATGGAGCCGCCGCCGTGCGCACCGCCGGTTGCCGTCGCCACGGCCGGCTCGCGCAAGGAGCGGTTCAGTTCGTCGACCAACAGCCACGCGCGGCGATAGGACATGCCCAGCTCGCGCGCCGCTGCGCTGATGGAGCGGGTGCGCTCGATGGCCTGCAGCAGGGCGATCTTGCCGGGGCCGACCGCGATGTCGTCGCCGCGATAGGCCCGCATGCGCAGTTGTACGCGATGCAATGGGGGGGCGTTCCGGGGCTTGTTCATTCTGGGATTGAACTGGCGAAATGACCTTCAGGCAAGCTTAATGAATCCGCGCAAAAACTTAAAGAATCCAGAATTCGGGCCTGAATTTGCTTATATGCCTCAATAAATTGCTGGAGTAATTGCGCCTTGCCGAGAATTGCCGAAGGCTTTCACGCCCTGCGCCGACGAGTCTGCCGGGCAGGCCGGCAAAGCGCCGGGAATCAAGCGAATAAGTCCTGCAGCATACAGGAGGACGCGCCGGCCATCGAGCTGGCCAAGGCACCGATCCGTTTCATGCCTCCCTACGGGGCACGCCCGCGGTGGCCTTGCACGATGTCTACAGGCCGCTCAGGGCGCCCTCAGCCGCGCTTTTCCCCGCCCAGCGTGTCGACCAGCTCGGCCATGAGCTTGGCCAGTTCGCCGGTCATCAGCGCGAAGTCGGATTCGAATTTTTCATCGTCGTTCTGGAGCGCGGCGTCGGCGTTTTCCTTGATCACGTCCAGGGGGGCCACGCGCTTGACGTCCAGTGACTCGGTCAGCACGAAGGACACGCGGTCCGCCCAGGTGAGCGCCAGGCGGGTGCATTGCTTGCCCGACTGGATGTGGCGGCGCACTTCGTCGGCCTCCAGGGCGTGCTTGACATAGCGTATTGCCGCGCGGCTCTCGCCCGCGGCGCGCAGCTCGGCATCGCGATCGATGGTGAAGTTGCCGGGGACTTCGTCGGCGGCCAGCCATCCGGTCATTGCCGAGGCCGGCGAGGTGGCCACGAAGAGGTTCTCCAGGGGCAGGGGATCGAGCGTCTTGACCAGCAGGCCTATGGCTTCGTCGGCCTTGGCCGAGGCAGCCGCGTCGATCACCAGCCAGTGGTTGGCGGTGTCGATCCAGACGCGGGTGTCGCGGTAGATGCTGAAGGCGCGAGGCAGCAGTTCGTCGGTGACGCGCTCCTTGATCTCCTTCATCTGCTTGCGGCCGGGCTTGTAGCCCTGCTGCTCTTCGATTTCCAGCGCGCGCGCGCGCGCCGTCTGATTGACGACAGTGGCGGGCAGC
>DAIDKG010000319.1 GCA_027450125.1 Bordetella sp.
GGCCGCGTCGGCCAGTTGCGGAAAAGCCAGCATCATTCCCTGGCGCAGGATGGCGCCGCTCTTGGCGTCGGACTGAGGACTGGAGACGGCAAAGCGAGCGCGGCCGCCGAAAACCAGGCGATCGTCTGGGGACAGGCGAAAGTAGTAATGCAGATTGCCCGTCGTGACGTAGGTGCGCCGCCCTGCCAGCAACGCCTGCGCGCGAGCGCGGCCCAGGGGTTCGGTCGCGACGATGAAGCTGCCTATGGGGACGATCCGCCTGCGGATCCAGCCCAGGCTCCCGTAGCTTCCGTGGCGGCTGATGCCGGTTGCCAGCAGGACCTGGTCGGCCTGCAGCACGCCCTGCGGCGTATGCAGACGGTGCGCGTGCCCCGACCCGATGCGCTCCAGGCGCCGCAGCGGGGTATTGAGGTGGATGCGGGCGCCATGACGCTCGGCGGCCTGCGCCAAGCCCAAGGCGAACCGGCCCATGTGCATCTGGCCGCTTTTTTTATAAAGCAGGCCGCCATGATAGGCATCGCTGTCGACCTCGGCCCGCACGCGGGCAGCGTCGAGCATCTCGACATCGGGATCGACGCCATCGCGCAGGAGTTGCTCGCAGCTGCGCGACAGCGCGTCGTAATGCGCCGGGCGCGCGGCAAGTTTGAGCTTCCCGTTTCGCGTGAAGTCGCATTCGATGCCTTCCTGCCGTATCACCGACTCGACCGTATCGACGGCGGCGTCGTAGGCCTGGTACCAGGCCCGCGCCTGCGCGGCGCCGACTCGCGCTGCAAGCGCCGCATAGTCCACCGCCAGGCCGTTGTTGACATGCCCGCCGTTGCGTCCCGAGGCTTCCGCCGCCACGTCGTCGCGCGCCTCCAGCACCGCGACGCTGGCGCCGCGCCGCGCCAATGCCAGCGCGGCGGAAAGTCCGCAGAATCCGGCCCCGACGACCGCCACATCCACCCTGCCCTGCGGCGCCTGCGCATGTCCGCGGTAACCGGGAAGGCCTTGCTTCCAAAGGGTGTCGAGTTTCATGGCGCGCAAATTTTCGAGGCAGTTATGAAGCGATGCAGGAGAAGAAATTGAAGCACGCCGAGCCAAAGATTTTGTCGCGTATTGGGCATTGCCCACATGCTGGAAATACTCTTTGTCCGCCTGTTTTCGGCATGGCCTGCCGGACGTGCGCCGACCGGCATATACCCGGACAAAAACAAACCGTGTTAAACCGTTGCTTTTGTCCGAGCACCAAGATTTTCGCCACCATGCTTCCCGCCCTGAAACTCGATCGGCTCGATCTGCGCATCCTCGCCCAGCTGCAGAAAAACGGACGCATGACCAACGTCGACCTGGCCGACGCGGTGGGTCTTTCCGCCAGCCCCTGCCTGAGCCGGGTCAAGCGGCTCGAGCAGGCCGGCTATATCGACGGCTACAGCGCGCAGATCCGCATGGAGATGCTGGGAGACACGCTCACGGTCTTCACCCAGGTCACGCTTACCGATCATCACCGGGAAGATTTCACGCGCTTCGAAAAAGCCGTGCGCGACATCGACGAGATCATGGAATGCCATCTGGTAAGCGGCGGCTACGACTATCTTCTGAAGGTCGTGACCCGCGGCGTGAACCAATACCAGCTGCTGATGGAGAGCCTGCTCGAGCGCGATATCGGCATCGAGAAATACTTCAGCTTCATCGTCATCAAGTCGCCTTTCATCAAGACGCATTACCCGATCGAAAAGCTGTTTCCCGCCGAACCGTCCTGAGCACGGCCGGCGCAGACTGCCGCAAGACAGTCACGGGAAAATGACGTAGACCTTGCGCAAGGTCTCCAGAATGTTCCATATGCCGCGCGTGTTGGCGGGAAAGAACAGCGTATCGCCGGCGCGGATTTCAAGCGGCTCGCCGCCCTCCGGCGTGAAGGTGCACGATCCCGTCAGGATATGCATGACCTCGGCGCTGGCCACCTTGCGCCTGGACTGACCGGGCGTGCATTCCCAGACACCCATGCCGCTGTCTTCGGCACCCTCCAGTTCGACCGGCAGATCGCGGGTGCGGCAGGGCACGGCGCCCAATGACGTGGCGAGATCCCCAAGGTCTTGCAAGCCGCTGATCGTGGCAGACTGGGGCAAAATGGTGATGGGCATGGATGGACTCGAATGGTGGCGAAAAATTGAAGGGCGGCGCGGGATGCGCCGGGGGTCCCGCGTTCACATCATCCCGGGACGATCGAGTTGCGTGCCGTCCACCAGGCGCGAATAGCGGAACGGGTAAGGATCGACAACCGGCTCGGCCTCGGTTGCCAGGTCTGCGGCCAGCCATCCGGCCCCCGGGCCGAGGCCGAAGCCATGGCCGCTGAACCCGGCCGCGACGACCAGTCCGGGGCACGCATCAATGGGTGAGATCACGGGAACCGTGTCGGGCGTGCTGTCGATCAGGCCGCCCCAGGCCCGCGCCACCTGTAGCGAGGCGAGCATGGGAAACTCTGCGCGCAGCCCCGCGATGGCCTCGCGCATCAGGCCCGGATCCGGATCCGGATCCATGACCCGGATCAATTCGAAGGGCGACGTCTCGTCTTCGTGCCAGCGATGCAGCGACTGCGGTCCTCGCAGGAACGATCGCCCCATGCGTATCTTCAGCAGCGGCAGGCGGTTCTTGAAGGGCTTCCAGAAGTCGGCGATGTACCGGATCACCTGCGGCGTGATCTCCAGGCGTCCCCTGCTGGAAATCGCCAGCGTATAGGTGCCGTCTGGGCGCGGACGGGCGCACAGGGACGGCGTATAGATGCCTTCTTCGAAAACCTTGGGTCCGGCCGTGGTGTGCATGGCCGTGCCCGCGACCATGGCCATGGGCAGGTCGATGCCGTGATGGCGGCAGAAAAGCGACGTCCAGGCGCCGCCGGCAACGATCACCCGGTCGCAGGCGATGCGGCCGCGCTCGGTCCAGACTCCGGCCACACGGCCGGCCTGCAAGTCCAGGCCGCGAACCGCGCACTGCTGGTGGACGTAGGCGCCCAGCCGGCCCGCCGCCGCCGCGATGGCCGGTGCAGCCAGTGCGGGCTCGGCGTGGCCGTCGTCGGGCGAATGCAAGCCGCCCAGCCATTTGCCGGACAAGGACGGCAGTTTCTCGCCGACCTGCGCGCTGCTGAGCATGGTGCTGCGCACGCCGTATTCACGCGCCTTCGCGATCCACGCGTCCCAGGTGTCGAGTTCGGATTGCTTGCTGGTCGCATAGACCAGGCCAGCGCGCCGAAAACCCAGGTCCTCCCCGGTTTCTTGCGCCAGGACATCCAGGCGGCGCAGACTGTGCAGCACCAGCGGCAGTTCGCGAAAATCGCGATTCTGCTGTCGGCACCAACCCCAGTTGCGGCTGGACTGCTCGGCGCCCACGGCGCCTTTTTCCAGCAAGGCCACGGACACGCCGCGACGCGCCAGCTCATAGGCGGCCGACACGCCGACAATGCCCGCGCCGACGACGACGACATCGACACGTTCGGGAAACTCGGGACTATTGGGTACGGCTTTGACGGGAGGAGACATTCGGATCGATTCGTTTCTTGGATTTCAAACAGACTTGCCTGAGGCCCCCGGGCCTCAGGCCATGGCCTGGGTCACCAGCCCATAGGTGCGCATCCGCACGTCCTGCGCCGGCGCCGGGCCGCGCACCATGCGCGTCACGGTGTCGACCTTGACCAGGCCCGCGGCGGCGAGCCAATCGCCCAGCTCCTCTTCAAGCGGCGTATCCATGCGGATGAACGCCCCCGAGCGGGCAGCGAGCCAATGGGCGATCAGGGCCCGGGCCAGGGCGGCATCGCAGGCCACTACCGGGCCGATCAGCTCGCCCCT
>DAIDKG010000320.1 GCA_027450125.1 Bordetella sp.
GCCTGCGCGCTGCCCTTCTGCGCGCACAGGCCGGCCACCAGCGCGGCCAGGGCCTCGACATGCCGGCGATGATAGAAGAGGTCCTTGACGATCTGCACCACGTCGCCGCGCTGCAGCAGCTTGCGCATGAGTTCGCGCACACGCTCTTCGGGTTCGCCCAGGTCGCGGGCGATGTCGCGCACCCAGGGCGGTTCGTAGGCGCCCGCCAGCGCCATGGGCAGGATTTTCGCGGCGAGTTCGGCCTGCGGCCCGTCCAGCACGGCGGCATGCCGGGGCCGATGCAGCCAGGACCTGTTGTGCAGGGCCTGGCCGTCGTGCACCAGGCGCTCGACCACGGCGCGCCACAGAGGACCGGGCGCTGCTGGTGCGGCGATCCGGCGCAGGCGCGCCGCGTCCAGGCCGGGTTCGTCGGGCGAATGCCGATGAAAAGTTTCCAGCGCGTCGACCGCGCGTGCGCAAAGGGCATCCCAATGGCTGTGCAGGATCAGGCTGCGCGGCCCGCGCGCCGATACCCAGCGCGCGCCGGCCGGCACCGCGATCGCATCGGCGGGTTGGCCGCACAGGCGCTGCAAGGCCGCCTCGTCCAGGCCGAAGGGCGCCTGCTGCAGCACGGCATCCAGTCCCTGTCCGGCCAGGCAGGCGGACACCGCGTCCAGCCAGGCCAGGCGCTGCGGCGTGCGGCGCTTGCGGTCCGGCGCGTTGGGGTCGAGCACCACCGCGCCTGCGACCGTATGCAAGGCCTGCGCGTCGCGCACGATGCAGCGGTCGCCCGGCATGGCGCAGACCGGCGCGTCGAACACCAGCTGCACCCGGCCGCTTTGTCCCGGCGCCAGCGATTCGGGCGCCAGCGGCACGGCATGCGCCATGTAATGGGCTGCGCCGATATGCACGTGCAACGGTGCCCAGGCCCGCAGCGGCCCCTGCGCCGAGGCCAGCCATTGCATCTGCACGTCCACATGGCGCGAAGGCAGAAAACTGCGCGCATCGGCGATCCAGTGGCCGCGGGCGATCCCATCCTTGTCGATGCCGGGCAGGTTCAGGGCGCAGCGCTGCCCCGCCATGCCGACCAGCGCGGCCCGGTCCTGCGCGTGGATGCTGCGCACCCGTACCCGCGTGCCGGCGGGCATCAGGCACAGATCCGCCTCGAAGTTGTCGTCGATCCTCACCTGGCCCGAATGGACGGTGCCCGTCACCACCGTGCCGTGGCCGGCCAGGGTGAAGACGCGGTCCACGGCCAGGCGAAACAGGCCCGCGGCGCTGCGCGCCGGCCTGGCCTGGGCCTGCGCTTGCAGGTAGGCCTTGAGCCTTGCCACGCCTTGGTCGCCGGGCTCGTGGGCCGAGGTCGCGAAAACCGGCGCGCCTTGCAGGAACGTGCCGGCCACCAGCTGCGCGAGGTCGCGCTCGGCCTGCAGCCGCGCCTGGCCGTCGCAGCGATCGGTCTTGGTCAGGACGACGGCGCCCTGCTGCACGCCCAGCAGGTCGAGAATGGCCAGGTGCTCGCGCGTCTGCGGCATGACGCCGTCGTCGGCCGCCACCACCAGCAGGCCGAAGTCGATGCCGCTGGCGCCGGCGGCCATGGTGTGCACCAGCCGTTCATGGCCGGGCACGTCGATGAAGCCGAGCACATCGCCGTTGGGCAGCGGCGCGTAGGCATAGCCCAGCTCGATGGAAATGCCGCGCGCCTTCTCCTCCTTGAGCCGGTCGGTGTCCACGCCGGTCAGCGCACGCACGAGCGTGGTCTTGCCGTGATCGATGTGTCCCGCGGTGCCGACGATCATAGGGGATGCGCCAGCTGTGCCGCGAACTCGGCTTCGTCGCGCTCTTCCAGACAGCGCAGGTCCAGCCACAGGGCGTCGTCGTCCAGCCGGCCGATGACCGGGCGCGGCAAAGCGCGCAGCCCGGCCTCGAGGCGAGCCAGGTGGCGGCCCGGCCGCCCCGGACCGAGATGCCGGATGCACAGGCCGCAGCTGGGCAGCTGATCCACCGGCAGGGCGCCGCTGCCGATCTGGCTGAACATGGCGGCGGTCTCGACCTGGTAGGCCGGACCGGCTGCGTGCTGCACGATGTCGCGCAGGCGCTCGGCGGCAGCCTGCATCAGGCGCTGCGGCCGCGTCAGCAGGCGCAGCGTGGTCAGGCGCTGCGCCAGGAACTCGGGCGCGCGGTACAGGGCCAGCACCGGCTCCAGCGCGGCCAGCGTGAGCTTGCCCACGCGCAATGCGCGCTTGAGCGGATTTTTCTTGATCTTGCGTATCAGGTCGGCGCGTCCCACCAGCAGGCCCGCCTGCGGCCCGCCCAGCAGCTTGTCGCCGCTGAAGGTGACCAGGTCGGCGCCGGCCCGCACGGTGTCGCGCACCGTATCCTCGTGCGGCAGGCCCCACTGCGTCAGGTCGATCAGCGTGCCGCTGCCCAGGTCCACGGCCGCCGGCAGGCCGCGCGCATGCGCGATCCGCGCCGTATCGGCCACGGACACGCTCTTGGTGAAGCCGGTAACGGCATAGTTGCTGCAGTGGACCTTCATCAGCATGGCCGTGCGCGGGCCGATGGCCTGCTCGTAGTCGGCTTCGTGGGTGCGATTGGTGGTGCCCACCTCGACCAGCCTGGCGCCGGCCCGCTTCATGATGTCGGGAATGCGGAAAGCGCCGCCGATCTCGACCAGTTCGCCGCGCGAGACGACGACTTCATGCCTGTCGGCCAAAGCGTTGAGCATGAGCAGCACGGCCGCCGCGTTGTTGTTGACGACGGTGGCGGCCTCGGCGCCGGTAAGCTCGCGCAGCAGGTCTTCGACCAGATCGTCGCGGTCGCCGCGGCCGCCATCCTGCAGGTCGAACTCCAGATTGGCCGGCGCGGTCAACGCACGCGCCACTGCCTGCACGGCCTCGTCAGGCAGCAAGGCGCGGCCCAGATTGGTGTGCAGCACCGTGCCCGTGAGATTGAAGACCGGCCGCAGGCGCGGCCGCGAATCGCGCTCGATCGCCTCGCCCGCTTGCCGCAAAATCGCATCGGGCTGCGCGCTGGCCGACGGCATGCGGCCCGCCAGCGCATCGGCGCGCAAGGCCGCCATGCGATCGCGCAGGGCCGCCGTCACGCGCGTGCGGCCGTAGGCATCGAGCAGGGCCTGCGCCGGCGCGGCGGCCAGCACGCGGTCCAGCGACGGAATGTCGGCGGGCGTCGCCGGCGCAGCCTCCTCGGCGGGCGGACGCGGCGCCGTCATGGCGCGCCGCCTGCGCCTGCGTCGCCGTCCTCGTCCTGCCAAAGCAAAGGATTGCCGCTGGCCCGCACATAGCCGGCCTCGCCCATCAGCACATCGAGCATCAGGCTGGCCAGGTCGTCGGCCACCGGCTCGACGTCCAGGTCCTGCTCCTGATAGAAGATCTTGCGATAGGTATGGCACTTGTCGCAGGACTCGGCCCGGATGGCCTGCGCGCCGCCCTCGATGGCGTGATAGGCCACCGTCTCGGTGTCTTCGCAATGCGAGCACGTGACCCGCACCAGATGCCATTCGCTGGAGCACAGCGAGCAGCACAGATAGCGGTAGCCCTCGAACTGCCCGCCCACCCGCACCACGCTGGCCACAGGCAGGCTGCCGCACACGGCGCACACGCCGAAGGGACTGGCCACCGGCAACTGCGCGGCATCGAAACGGCCGGCCAGATCGGTCCAGTACACCTGCAGGGCGGCCGCGATGAAAGGCGCCGCAGCGCTGTCGACGTCGTCATCGCGTTCGGCCAGCACTGCGTCGGCCATGGCCTCGATGACATCGGGCTGCTCCTGCAGGGCGCGCCGCAGGTCGCGGCATACCTGCAACGCCTCGGCAGGGACGCCTGGGGTCATTTCCATGCGCATCAGTATCTGGCGCAGCAGCCCCGCCCAGAGCGGGTCGCGCCGCCAGCCCACGGCCTGCAGCGGCGGCATGCCGT
>DAIDKG010000321.1 GCA_027450125.1 Bordetella sp.
CGAATTGCCGCCGCGCCATGCCTGGGGCGCGGCTTCCAGGATCAGCACGCTGGCGCCTGCCTCGCGGGCCATGAGCGCGGCGCACAGTGCGGCATTGCCCCCGCCGATGACCAGTACATCCACCATGAGTTAAGCCCCGTATATTTACGGGTAGGGACTATAGGCGCCCGGTAGGGCGCTAACAATCCGCTTTTCGGCAATAGGGCTTCACGCTTTGTGAAGCCTTGCACCGGGCCATGCATCCTCGCGTATCAGCCGCGCCACGGTCTGCGTCAGCAGCACGCGCGCGGCCAGGCCGGCCGGCGACAGTTCGTCGTCGCACAGGCTGGCCAGCATGTTGGCGCGGGTCGGCTGCCGCTCGCGTATCTGCCAGGTGCGCAGTGCCGAGCCGGCGCCGTGCGTGGCCGCAGCCCCGGGCTGCAACGTGGCTCCGTGGCCTGCGCGCACGAGCGCCATGAGCGCCGCCAGGCCGTCGACCTCCATGGCAATGTGCGGTTCGACGCGCAGACGGGAGAAGGCGCCATTGAGCAGGGCCCGCAGGCCGTGGCTGCGGCTGGGCAGTATCAGGGGCAGGCGGGCGGTCTCGCGCAGGCTGACCGGCCCGGGCTCGGGCAGATCCGCCAGCGTCGGTGCCGCGATCAGGAACAGGCGCTCCTCGAGCAGCGGCTGGATGCTCCAGCGTTGCGCGGCTTCGGTCTGGAAAACGATGGCCAGGTCGAGCTGGCGCGCATTCAGCATGTTGGCCAGGTGGCCCGAAAGGCTTTCCACCAGGCGCACACGCACTTCGGGATAGCGGGCGCGCATGGCATCCATGAAAGGCACGGCCAGCACCGACGACGTGGTGGGCGCCAGGCCGACGCTGACGTGGCCGCTCAGGCGCGACGAGCGCGCCGCGAGCACGGCGTCGTCGGCGTGGCGTAGCGTGAGCTGGGCCTGGCGCAGAAACGCCATGCCGGCCTCGGTGAGCGTCGTGCCGGTGGCGGCGCGGACCAGCAGCCGCGTCGACAGCTCGCTTTCGAGCCGGCTGATCTGCTGGCTCAGCGCCGAGGTGACCACCCCCAGTTCCGCCGCCGCCCTGCCCATGCTGCCGCATTCGACGACCTTGATGAAATAACGTAGCTGGCGCAGTTCCATGGATGGGGGCGATCAGGCGGGGGCGCGCTCGCGCCGGCTCTTCAGAATTGCGGCAGGGCTGCCGGGTCGTGACGGCGCAGCGCCTGCTTGGCTTTCTCGAAGTCGGGCAGTATGTGGCCGACTTCGGCCCAGAAGTCCCGGCTGTGGTTCATCTCGCGCAGATGCGCGAGCTCGTGCGCGATGACGTAGTCGATGATGTCGGGCGCGAAGTGGATCAGGCGCCAGTTGAGCATGATGGTGCCGTCGCTGGTGCACGAGCCCCAGCGCGTGGCGGCCGACGACAGGCGCCAGCGCCGGATGGTCAGGCCGGTGCGCTGCAGGAAGTGGCCCAGGCGGGTGCCGAAGTGGTCCCCGGCGCGTTGTTGCAGCCAGGCCTGCGCGGCATCGCGTACGCGGACCGGATCGGCGGCGGGCGGCAGGGGCAGCCAGAGCAGGTCGCCATCCTGAGGCTCGCGGGCGTCGCTGGAAAAAAACGCCTGGCGGCGATCGGCGGCCAGGCCCAGCACGATGCGCTTGCCCAGGTAGGGTAGCTCGCCGCCGTCGATCCAGCGGGTGCCGGTGAGCGCGAGTTTTTCCTTGCGGTCCTGCCATTCGCGTAGCTTGGCAAGTATCCACCTGGCTTTCTCGCGCACGGCTTCGTCGACCTGACCCAGGGTGACCCAGTTGGGCGCCGTGACGCGCAGTCCGTCGTCGTCGATGACAAAACCGATGCTGCGCCGGCGCGAGCGCTGCAGCACGAAACCGATGGTTTGCCGGGGCGTGTCGACCTCGCGCCAGCGCAAGCCTTCGGGCAAATGGGCGGGGCGGGGCATGCGCACGCGGGCGTCGGGCGCCGCGTGGGCGGGAGTCAGGACCAGCGCGGGCGCGTCGTCGGGCGCGGCACGCGCAGGCGCGGGCGAGGCGGGCGCTGCAACAGCGGGGCCGTCGGCCGGATCGGATGGGCCGACATCGAACGACAGCGCGAGCTGGTCAGGTGGGGCCATAGCGTTCGGGGTTGAGGATGCGCATTTCGCCGTCTATCCAGTCGTGCACCTTGGCATTGAGTTCGTCGGCCGTGATGCCCTGGGACGCTATTGCCGGGCCGATCGAGACGGTGATCAGGCCCGGGCGCTTGACGAAGGCGTTGCGGCGCCAGCATTCGCCCGAGTTGAGCGCGATCGGGATCACCGGAGCCCCGGTGCGCGCGGCCAGCATGGCGCCGCCCGACTTGAAGCGGCCCATCTTGCCGGGCGCCACGCGCGTGCCCTCGGGAAAGAGCAGGGGCCAGCGGCCTTCTTCCAGGCGCTGCTTGCCGACGCGCACCACCTGGTCGAAGGCGTCGCGTCCCTTGCTGCGGTCGATGGGGATCATGGAAAGCAGCGCCAGGCCCCAGCCGAAGAAGGGCACGCGATGCAACTCGCGCTTGTAGACAAAGCAGATCTGGCGCGGCATGTGGGAAGGCAGGAACAGCGTTTCCCAGGCCGACTGGTGCTTGGCCAGCAGCACGGCCGGGCCGTCGGGCAGGTTTTCCCAGCCCTTGACCTGCCAGCGTATGCCGCAGATGACGCGCGCGCCCCAGACTGCAAGGCGCGGCCAGCCCATGGTGAGCCGGTAGCGCCAGGCCGAAGGCAGGGGCGACCAGATCATGCAGGCAAAGGCATAGGGAATGACCGTGACGATCAGGTAGACGGTGTACAGGAGGGATCGCAGCCAGGCCATGTTCGTCATGCTCCGGTGTGGCGCGCGGCCTTGCCGTCGCTGGCGAGCAGCATGTCCGCAAAGGCGGGCAGGTCGTCGCAGATTTGAGTGCCGGGCGGCAGGCCGCCCCTGGCGCGCGTCTTGGCGCCGTTGCCGGTGAGCGCCAGCCAGGGAGCGCAGCCCGCCGCATGGGCCGCCTGCAGGTCGCGCAGCGAGTCGCCCAGGGAGGGTACGCCGGCCAGGTCTACGTCATAGCGGCGGCCGATTTCGTGGTATAGCCCAGGTAGCGGCTTGCGGCAGGTACAGCCTTCGTCGGGGCCGTGCGGACACATGAAGATGGCGTCGATCACGCCGCCCATCTGGGCCAGTTCATGGTGCATCTTCGAATGGATGGCGTTGAGCGCCGACACGTCGAACAGGCCGCGCGCCAAGCCGGACTGGTTGGTGGCCACCACCACCACCCAGTCGGCCTGCGACAGGCGCGCGATGGCCTGCAGGCTGCCCGGCAGGGCCACCCATTCGTCGGGACTTTTGACGAAGGCGTCGCTTTCCTGGTTGATGACGCCGTCGCGGTCGAGGATGACGAGCTTCATGATGTGCGGACCGTTTTCAGGAAGCGAGGCGCGAGAGGGCGGCCACGCGGTTCATCGCCGCGTGCAGGCCGGCCAGCAGCCCCAGGCGGTTGGCGCGCAGGGCCGGGTCCTCGGCGTTGACCATGACGCCGTCGAAGAAGGCATCGACCGGGCCCTTGAGCGCGGCCAGCTCGCGCAGCGAACCGGCGTATTCGCCCGCATCGAACAGCTTGGCGGACGCGGCGCGCACCCTGGCCAGCACATTCGCCAGTTCCTGCTCGGCCGCTTCCTTGAGCAGCGCAGCGTCGATGCGTTCCTGCGCCTGGCCATCGGCCTTCTTCAGGATGTTGCCCACGCGCTTGTTGGCCGCGGCGAGCGCGGCGGCTTCGGGCAGCGCGGCGAAGGCGCGCACCGCTGCCAGCCGCTTGGCCACGTCACCCAGACGCTGCGGACGCAGGGCCAGCACGGCGTCGATTTCCTGCGCGCTGTAGCCTTGTTCGCGCAGCAGGCCGGCGAGGCGGTCGTAGATGAAGTCGGCCAGCGCGGCGCTTGCATCCTGGATTTTGTCGCCGAAGGCGGGCGTCGCGACCTCGCCGAGCAGAACGTCCAGATCCAGCGGCAGGTCTTTTTCGATCAGCATGCGCACCACGCCCAGCGCGTGGCGGCGCAGCGCGAACGGGTCCTTGTCGCCGCTGGGCAGGTTGCCGATGCCGAACATGCCGGTGAGCGTCTCGAGCTTGTCGGCCAGCGCCACAGCCACGCCGACCTGCCCGCGCGGAAGCTCGTCGCCCGCGAAGCGCGGCTTGTAGTGGTCCTCGATGGCATCGGCCACGTCCGCCGCCAGGCCGTCGTTCAAGGCGTAGTAGCGGCCCATGATGCCCTGCAGCTCGGGGAACTCGCCCACCATGTCGGTCAGCAGGTCGGCCTTGGCCAGCCGTGCGGCCTGGTCGGCAAGCTGCGCGTCGATGCCCAGCTTGCCGGCGATGGCCTTGGCGATCGCGCGCACGCGTTCGACGCGCTCGCCCTGCGTGCCCAGCTTGTTGTGATAGACGACCTTGGACAGGCCCGGCACGCGGCTTGC
>DAIDKG010000322.1 GCA_027450125.1 Bordetella sp.
GCGGCAGGTACCGGCCTGGCAGCCCAGGTCAGCGCCGGCGGCCTGGCCGGCGCCGCCGTTCCCGGAGGCTGGGACGTGGTCATCAACGCCACGGCCAGCAGCCTGCAAGGCGCGGCGCCCGAGCTGCCCGCCGGCCTGTATGCCGGGGGAGCGCTGGCCTACGACATGCTCTACGCCGCCCAGCCGACGCCTTTCATGGCGCAGGCTGCCCGGGACGGCGCGGCCCGTTGCGCCGACGGGCTGGGCATGCTGGTGGGCCAGGCCGCCGAAAGCTTCTTCATCTGGCACGGCGTGCGGCCCGATCCGGAGCCGGTGCTCGACATTCTGCGGGCCGAACTGCGGGCCCAACGCTGAGCGTCATGGCCAGGCGCAAGAGCCGCGGCATGCATGGCCTGGCCAGGCTGATCCTGGCCCTGGTCGGCCTGTTCCTGCTCTACCAATTGTGGCTGCTGGGCCAGGTGCTCTGGTACGCCCACCACAACCCGGCCGGCAGCGCCGTGATGCGCGAAGAAATGGCCGCCTTGCGCAAGACCGATCCGCGCATCGTGCTGCAGCACACCTGGGTTCCATACGACCGCATCAACGACACGCTCAAGCGCGCCGTGGTCGCCTCCGAGGACTCCAATTTCCTGGACAACGACGGCGTCGAATGGGACGCCATACGCGAAGCCTGGGAGTACAACCAGCGTCAGGAGGAGCTGGGCCGCAAGGCCCGCCGCGGCGGCTCGACCATAACCCAGCAGCTGGCCAAGAATCTGCTGCTGTCGAACTCGCGCAACTACCTGCGCAAGGGCGAGGAACTGCTGGTGACCTTCATGATCGACCGTTTCATGAGCAAGCGCCGCATCCTGGAGATCTACCTGAATATCGCAGAATGGGGCACGGGCGTCTTCGGCGCGCAGGCCGCGGCGCGGCACTACTACGCGATAGACGCCTCCCGGCTGGACGCATACCAGGCCGCGAAACTGGCCGCCATGCTGCCCAATCCCCGCTACTATGACCGGCACCGCGACACGCGCTATCTCGACGGCCGCGCCGGCGTCATCCTGAGACGCATGCGGCTGGTGGGCATACCCTGACGTCCTGCCCTGTCGGTTCGCGTCCATGACGTTGTGGCTTGGCAAGCGGGGCGGCATTGCAAGGCCTCGCGGCAAGCCGGGTCGTCGATGCGAGCCGTGCCTGGGGCATGGCGTACCAGTCGATCGATTTCATCCTGGACTTGACGTGGCGGGGCAAGGCACACGCGCCCGAGACCGAATCGCCGCGAGGGGATTACAGCCTCGGCCCGAGGATTTGTTAACCTTGCACATTACGCCGCAATTTGCGTGCCGATTTCCGTCTACGCGTCTTACAAGCCCCATTTTTCATGCGCACTGCCCGCCGCTACCTGGCCCTAGAGATCTACCGCTCCAGCGCGGTCGTGCTGCTGGCCCTGCTCGGGCTGTTCACCTTCTTCGCCATGGTGGACGACCTGGACGGCCTGGGCAAGAAGTTCACCCTCCTGGCCATGTTCTACATGCAGGCCCTGCAGACCCCTGCGCGGCTCTACGACCTGCTGCCCATCGGCTTGCTGATCGGCGCCATCCTGGCCCTGGCAAGCCTGGCCCAGCGCAATGAGCTGGTGATCCTGCGCGTCTCGGGAGTCAGCGGCCTGCGTCTTCTGGCCACGCTATGGCTGATCACCGTGCCGCTGATGGCGGGTGCGCTGCTCTTGTCCGAATACATCACTCCCAAGGCCGAGACCCGCTACAGCGAGGTCAGCCTGGCGCTGCGCGGCCAGTCCAACGACGGCCGGCTGCAAAGCGGCTACTGGTTCAAGGAACCGACGCCCGGCAAGGGCACGCGCATCATCAACATCAAGGACCTGATGGGCAGCGGTGCGGTGAGCGGCATCACGGTCTACGAGCTTGCTCCCGACCTGGAGCTGCGCATGGTGGCCCAGGCCGCCTCGGGCACGCTGGCCGGCAACGGCGAGCTGACGTTGCGCCAGGTCACCGAAACGCGCATCGATCCGGACGCATCTCAGGCGCTGGCCGATGCCCGTCCGCCGGCGCAGCCGCCCGCCAGCGTGGCGACCGAGCCGCAACTGGTGCTGCATACCACGCTCAATCCCGAACGGCTGCTGGCACGCGTGCTGACGCCCGAACGCATGTCCATCGCGTCGCTGGTGGACTACATCAGCTACCTGCACCACAACCAATTGCAGGCGGATCGGCAGATCGTCGCCCTGTGGCGCAAGGCGGTCTACCCCTTCACGCTGCTGGTCATGATCACCATCGCCGCTCCCATCAGTTTCATGCAAACGCGGCGCGGCAGCGTGGGCGCCAAGGTGTTCATCGGCATCTTGCTGGGCGTGGGCTTCTACATGCTCAACCAGCTGGCGCTGAACATCGGCATGCTCAGCCACTGGCCGGCCTGGCTGACGGCGCTGGGGCCCAATATCGGCGCCATGGCGATGGCGCTGGCGGCGCTGTCCATCATGGAATACCGGACGATCCTGGGTAATCTGACGACATGCCGCTGGCCCTGGAAGAAGTCGCCGGCATGAAAGCCCTCGCGCTTGCGATGTCCGTAGAAGAGTAGAAAACACATGAGCAGCATCTGGATGATCGGCGACGTACAGGGCTGTTGCCAGCCCCTGGAGCAATTGCTCGCGCATCCCGAAATCACCGCCGACCCGGATTCGCTTTTCTGGTTTGCGGGCGACCTGGTCAACCGCGGGCCGCAGTCGCTGGCGGCGCTGCGCCGGCTCATCTCGCTGGAGTCGCGCAGCGTAGCCGTGCTGGGCAACCACGACCTGCATCTGCTGGCCGCGGCGGCCGGCGTGCGCAAGCCCTCCAAGTCGGACACGCTGGACGAGATCCTGAACGCGCCCGATGCCCAGGACCTGATCGACTGGCTGCGCTGCCGGCCACTGGCCCATTTCGAGCACGGCCATCTGATGGTGCATGCCGGCGTGCTGGCCAAGTGGGACGTGGCCAAGACGCTGTCGTTGGCCAAGGAGGTGCAGGCCATGCTGCGCGGACCGAACTGGCAGAAGGCCCTGCAGAAGATGTACGGCAACCAGCCTACACAGTGGAAGGACGATCACCAGGGCGGCAAGCGCCTGCGCGTGATCATCAACGCGCTCACGCGCATCCGTCTGTGCACGCCGCAGGGGCATATGGACTTCGGCGCCAAGGTGGCGCCCAACGCCTGGCCGCCCGGCCTGATCCCCTGGTTCGACGTGCCCGGGCGGGCCACGCGCGAGGTCACCGTCGTGTTCGGGCATTGGTCCACGCTGGGCCTGTATCAGCGCGAGGACGTCATCTGTCTGGACTCGGGCTGCGTGTGGGGCGGCGCCCTGACCGCCATGCGCATGCAGGACCGCAAGCTGGTGCAGATACGCTGCGCGCAATCGCAGGCGCCGGGCGAAGCGTAAGCTGCCGCACCCGTCCTATGGCTTGTCAACGCTAGAAGGAGCCGCGCGGCTCCTTCTAGCGTTGACAGGCCCTAGACCAGCTGCGCGGCTATGGCGTCGCGCGCCGCGTGCGACAGGTGCAGCCGCGTGGGCGTCTGGCCGGCCGCGTCCGGCGCCGAGTGCAGGATGGGCAGGAACACGACATCGACCGACAGCCCGGTCGCGCCCAGCACGCGCCACAGATTGGCCACCAGGGTTTCCTCGCCCACGAAAGCGGCGTAGCTGCTGCGCTCGCCATGGCGATAGAAGCGCAGGGCCACGGGCTGGATGTCGACGCCGGCATGGCGCGCAGGCTCGAACAGGCTGGCGAAAAAAGGCCGCAGGCCGAAGCCCTCGGTGGTGGTGCCTTCGGGAAAGAGGCCGACGGCCTCGCCGTTGTCGAAGCATTTCTGGATCGCGCTGCCCATGTCGTGCACGGCATGGCGCTGGCCGCGGTCGATGAAGAGCGTGCCGGCCCCGGCGGCAAGCCAGCCTATGAGCGGCCAGCCCCGTATCTCGGACTTGGCCACGAAAGCCGTGGCGCGCACGGCATTGACCACGAAAATGTCGATCCACGACACATGGTTGGACACCCACATGACGGGGCCGGACATGCGGGCCTCGCCGATCACGCAGATCCGGATGCCGCACATGCGCATCAGGCAGCGCGACCACCAGCGATTGATGGCGGCACGGGTCGGCACGGGGGATATCCAGGGATAGACCACGGCAATGATAGCCAGGCCTGTCAGTATCCAGGGTACGACCAGGCAGAGCCGTGCGATGAAGCGCAACAGGTTCAAGTAGCTTTCTCCGACGCTGCAGACAGGCAGCCGGGCTGCATCATACCCGGCCCCGAGTCACATTACGGTAATGCGTCGAGGTAGCGCTGCAGGATGACCATCGCGGCTACGGCATCGTCGGGCGCATTGCTTTGCAGCAGGTCCTGCGCCTGCAGGCTGGAGCCGCGTTCGTCGACCAGCGCCACGGGCAGGCCGAAACGGCCGTCGAGTTGATTGGCAAAGCGCCGGCAGCGCGCCGTGGCAGGCTGCTCGCCGCCATCGCGAGCCAGCGCCAGCCCGACCACCAGGCGCTGCGGCTGCCATTCGCCAATCAGCCTGGCGATGCGCGCGAAACGGACTTCGCGCACTTCGGAAAAAATGATTTCGAGCGGACGGGCCTGGCGCGTCAGCGTATTGCCGATGGCCACGCCGATCTTCTTTTCGCCGAAATCAAAACCCAGCAGCGTCTCCTCGCGGCCGGCACCGGGCTGCTGCGCGTCAGGCATGGCCGGCGCCGCCGGACAGCATGACCGGGTCGACGCCCAGCAGCTTGAGCGCCTCGGGATAGCGCTCCTCGGGTGGCACATCGAAGATGATGCGCGAGTCCGCGCCTACGCTGAGCCAGGCGTTCTGGCTTATTTCGTATTCGAGCTGGCCGGCGCCCCAGCCGGCGTAGCCCAGCGCCACCAGCAGGCGCTGCGGGCCGTCGCCCTGGGCCACCGCCTGCAGCACGTCGCGCGAGGTCGTGAGCGTCAATTCGCCCAGCTTGACGCTGGAGTTGTATTCCCCTGCGGGCGCATGCAGCACGAAACCGCGGTCGGTCTGCACGGGGCCGACGAAATACACGGTATCGTCGCGGGTCGGCGCGCCTTCGACATTGAGCTCGATGCGCTCGAACAGGGCGGAGAGCGAAAGGTCCGTGGGCCGGTTGATCATCAGCCCCAGCGCGCCGCGAGTCGTGTGCTCGCAGATGTAGACCACCGAGCCGGCGAAGTTGCCGTCGACCAGGGCGGGCATGGCCAGCAGGAACTGGTTGGAGAAATCCGTGGCCGGCGGCTCGGCCGCCGGACGATGGCCGTCCCGCCCGGTATCGTGCGTGTTTTCGGTCATGATGTCTCCGTTTTCATGCCGCCTCGGGCAGGACGGGCCTGCGCCCGGGCGCCATCAGATTTCCATCAGTTCGAAGTCTTCCTTGCGCGCGCCGCACTCGGGACAGACCCAATTGGGAGGCACGTCGTCCCACTTGGTGCCGGGAGGAATGCCTTCTTCGGGCAAACCGGCCTCCTCGTCATACACCCAACCGCAAATCAGACACATCCAGGTACGCATGGTTCTCACTATTTCCAGCCCCCGGGTATCGCCGTGGCAACAGGGGGCATCCATTAGAATGAAGGCCGATCTTACCTAAACCCGAGCCAGCCCGCTGCGGCATAACGCGGCCGATTACCCGTGATTTCCCCTGCCCCCCCTCCCCTGGCGCTCGTTTTCGGACCTTTCGATCCGACCGGCGCCGACGGCCTGCCCGCAGACGCCGTCACCCTTGCCAACCTGGGCTGCCACGGCCTGGCCGCCGTCACCGCGCTCACGGTGCAGGACACCGCCGGCCTGGAAGAGGTCCATCCTGTCTCGCCCGAACTGCTCGATGACCAGGCGCGCTGCCTGCTGGAAGACATGCCCGTCCAGGCCATCAAGGTCGGCGGCCTGTACAGCACCGAAACCGCCAGCGTGACTGCGCAGATCGCGGCAGACTACAGCCAGGTGCCCCTGGTGCTGCACCTGGGGCCGCGCGGCCCGGCAGGCGACGACGTGTCCGAACAGGACGATGCCGACGATCTGCTGGCCGCCACGCTGGAGCTGCTGCTGCCGCAGGCGCAACTGGTCGTGGTCGAACATATGCGCCTGGCCCAGTGGCAGGCCGACGGCAGCATCGATATCGGCGATTCCCCCAGCCCCGCACATGCGCTGTTGGCGGGCGGCGCTCAGTGGGCCCTGGTGCTGGGCGCGCCGGTGCGCCCAGGCCACCAGGAAAACCTCCTGCTCGGACCGGACGGCCAGACCCAGGCGTGGCCCTGGCAGGCGCCGCCCGAACGCAATAGCGACACCGGCGGCCTGGTGGCCGCCGCCGCGACAGCCTTGCTGGCCCAGGGCCTGGACATACCGCCCGCCGCCGAGCAAGCGCTGGCCCATGCCGCCCAGGGCGTGGCGGCGGCCTTCCTGCCCGGCATGGGCAAGCGCATTCCGAACCGCGTCCGCGCGCGCGGCTGAGCGCTGCGCCCGACGCCGAGGCCTCAATCATGACTGCTTTGCGATTCCCCCGCGGCCTGTACGGCATCACGCCCGAATGGGACGACACCGACAGGCTGCTCGATGCCGTGCGCCTGGCGGCGGCAGGCGGCATGAGCGCGCTGCAGCTGCGTCGCAAATCCATCCCCGATGTCGAGCGCGCGGCGCAGGCCCGAGCCCTGGCGCCGCTGTGCCGCGAACTGGGCGTGGTCTTTCTCATCAACGACCACTGGCGCCTGGCGCTGGAGATCGGCGCCGACGGCGTGCACCTGGGCCGCGACGACGCCGATCCCGCGCTGGTCCGCAAGGAGGCGGGCCCCGACCTGCTCATCGGGGTGTCCTGCTACAACGAACTGGACCGCGCGCGGCGGCTGCTCGCGGCCGATCCCGACTACATCGCCTTCGGCGCCATGTTTCCCTCGCCGACCAAACCGCAGGCCGTGCGCGCGCCGCTATCGCTGCTCACGCAGGCCCGCGAGCTGGCCGAAGGCTGCGCCCAGCCGCGTCCGGCGGTCGTGGCCATAGGCGGCATCACCCCGGTCAACGCCGCGATAGCCGCCAAGTCCGGCGCCGATTGCGTCGCCGTCATTACCGCCCTGTTCGAAGCCCCCGACATCACGGCGGCCGCGCAGGCCTGCGCGGCACCCTTCCTGACCCCGCCCAAGCGGTCCTGGCGGGAGCCCTTCAACGCCTCGGACCCATGAACATGTCCACCAACGCAGAACTCTTCGATCGCGCCTGCCGCAGCATTCCCGGCGGCGTCAATTCGCCCGTGCGCGCCTTCCGTTCGGTAGGCGGCATGCCGCGCTTCATCAAGCGCGCACAGGGCCCCTACATATGGGATGCCCAAGGCGCGCGCTACATCGACTACATCGGTTCCTGGGGCCCGGCCATCCTGGGCCATGCCCATCCCGAGGTCGTGCGCGCCGTACAGGAAGCCGCCGTCGGCGGCCTGTCCTTCGGCGCGCCCACCGAGGCCGAGATCGAGCTGGCCGAACTGCTGATCCAGCGCATGCCTTCGATGGAACAGGTGCGGCTGGTCAGCTCGGGCACCGAGGCCACCATGTCGGCCATCCGGCTGGCGCGCGGCGCCACCGGCCGCGCCAAGATCGTCAAGTTCGAAGGCTGCTATCACGGCCATTCGGACAGCCTGCTGGTCAAGGCCGGGTCGGGCCTGCTCACCTTCGGCAATCCCAGCTCGGCCGGCGTGCCGCCCGAATTCGTCGCGCACACGCTCACGCTGCAATACAACAACCTGCAGGCCGTGCAGACCGCGTTCGAGCAGCACGGCGCGCAGATCGCCTGCGTCATCGTCGAGCCCGTGGCCGGCAACATGAACCTGGTGATGCCCCGCCCGGGCTTTCTGCAAGGCCTGCGCGATCTCTGCACGCGCCACGGTGCAGTGCTGATCTTCGACGAAGTGATGACGGGCTTCAGGGTCGGGTTGTCCTGCGCGCAAGGTCATTACGACATCACACCGGACCTCACCACGCTCGGCAAGGTCATCGGCGGCGGCATGCCCGTCGGCGCATTCGGCGGCAGGCTCGACATCATGCAGCGCCTCGCCCCGATGGGCCCCGTCTACCAGGCCGGAACCCTTTCGGGAAATC
>DAIDKG010000323.1 GCA_027450125.1 Bordetella sp.
GCCTGCGCGCCGCGGCTGGACAGGCTGTCGGTGCGCGAGCGCGAACTCGTCTACCACTATGCGCGCGGCCTGCCCAACAAAGTGGTCGCCATCGACTTTCACATTTCCGAACGCACGGCCGAGGCGCATCGCGCAAGCATCTTTCGCAAGATGGGCGTGCGCAGCGCGCTGGAACTGGCGTGCTGCCTCTGCCCGCACCGGCCCCGGCCGGCCGATGAGTCCTGAGGCGTTACGGGCAGTTGGGCAGCGGCTGCTTGGACAGTTCGTCGATGGGATCGAGGTCGGGCTGGCGGGTCAGCGTGTAGGTCAGCGTGAGCCTGCGCCCCTGGAATGTCCTGATGCTCAGCACATTGTGGGAGGAGGCCAGCAGCTCGGCTTGCGGGTTGTTCCGGGTGTCGAGCAGCAGCACGCGGGCCGGATGATCTCCGGCGACGTTCCAGCAGCCCTGCTGGGCCTGCGGCGCGTCGGGCTGGCCTTCGCTGGCCAGATAGGTGGCGCGGCTGCGCCAGCGGCCGTTGGGTCCCAGCGTGAGCGTGATGCGCTGGGCCGCGCATTGCGCCGACGGCGACGGGCAGGGAATGGTGCCGACGAAGGTTTCGGCTTGCGGCAGGAAGGCGCGCTGGCTCGGGAGGTCCGTGGGCGCGGCGGTGCTGGGGGCGTTGTCCTTCATGCGGGCGTTGGCGCCGGCCGCCGGTATCGGCGGCACGGGCGGAACCGAGGCGTTCGCGTCGGGCGTGTCGGCGCCAGGCGCGCTGCCGGTGGCGGGCGCGGCTGCGGCGCCGGCCGCCGCCGGCGAGCCTGCGGCCGCTTCCGGCTGTTTCTTGTCCGGCGTGAAGTTCAAGGGAATCTGGATCTGCGAGGGCGCCTGCGCGAGCATGGAGTGGCTGACGCCGCCCTGTGCCTGGTAGGTGGCGTCGGTGCTCGAATCCGCAGACGGCGGGGCGTAGTACCCGGGGCTGCGCATCTGGGCGCAGCCGGTAGTCAGCAGCGCGCCGCTGAGCGCCGTCGCGAGTATCAGGGTGCGCAGAATGGGCAGGGAAGAAAAAGGCATGGGAGAGTCCGGAAAACGCGCGGCGGCGTGGGCGGCCAGGATGCGCGGACCAAGGCTGAGCGATGGGCCGGCACATAGGATTGTCGGGATTTTACGCACTTGGCATGGCGCCGTCATGGCGACGGACTCACGGCCGATGCGCTTTCATTTGTGAGGGCACGGCGGGATGTCGATTCTCTTTGCGTGGCAGATCCTTCATGCCGGGGTGGCCTGGGCCGCAGCGCTGGCGGGTTTTTTCGGCCTGGCGGCCGGTTGGGCGCTCGGCGCCCTGGCGCGCGCGCTGCCGCGCCGGATCGAAAGGGACTGGCAGGCGCAGGCCGATGGCGCCGAGCCGGATACGCCGTTCTTCGCGGATGCTGCGCGGACCGACTGGCGCCTGGACGCCCGCAGCGGCGCCATGGCCCTGCTGACCGCCCTGGCCTTTGCCGCCTGCGTGTGGCGCCTTGGGGTCACGCCGGCCGCATTGTGCGGCATGACATTCGCGGGGGCGCTGATCACCCTGGCCTGGATCGACGCCGAGACCGGGCTGTTGCCCGACGTGCTGACACTGCCCCTGCTCTGGCTGGGCCTGCTGGTCAATCTGCACGGCGCCCTGGCGCCGCTGCCCTCGGCCGTGCTGGGAGCGGCCGCGGGATATCTGTTCCCCTGGGCGGTCCATCATTTGATGCGTTGGCGCACCGGCCTGGAGGGCATGGGGCATGGCGACTTCAAGCTGATGGCCGCGCTGGGCGCCTGGTTCGGCCTGGCGGCGCTGCCCTGGCCGGTGCTGGGCGCGGCCTTGTCCGCCTCGGCGGCGGGCCTGGGCCTGCGCCTGGCGGGACGCCTGCGGCGCGGTCAGGCCCTGCCTTTCGGCCCATATCTGGCTGCAAGCGGTATCCTGATGCTTCTCGTCGAGGTCCCCGCGAGCCATTTTTCCGCGGCATAGGCATGAGATGGAAAAAACCAGGATGTTGAACATAGGCCTGACCGGCGGCATCGGCTCGGGCAAATCGCGGGTGGCGGATCTGCTGGCCCAGTGGGGGGCCGCGATCATCGATACCGATGCGATCGCGCATGCGCTCACGGCGCCGCAAGGCCAGGCAGTGCCGGCGCTGCGCGAGGCTTTCGGCGAACAGGCCGTGACCGCCGATGGAGCCTTGAACCGCGCGTGGATGCGCGACTTGATATTTCGCGATCCCGCTGCCAAGGCGCGTCTCGAGGGCATCCTGCATCCGCTCATCGGCCGCCACGCCCGCGAGCAGGGCGAGCGCGCACAGGGCGCCTACCGGGTGTTCGTCGTGCCGCTGCTGGTCGAGTCCGGACGCTGGCGCGACAGGGTCGACCGCATCTGCGTGGTCGACTGCGATCCCGAGACCCAGGTTTCCAGGGTGCGCGCGCGCAGCGGGCTGACGCCGGACGGCATACGGGCTATCATGGCGGCACAGTCCACGCGTGAGGCCAGGCTGCAGGTGGCGGACGACGTCATTCTCAACGACGGCGCCACTTCTCCAGACCTGCTGCGCGAGCGGACCAAGATGATGCATGATAGTTGGATCGCCCTGGCCGCGACATCGGGCTCCACTCCCGGCCGGCTGGCATCCGCCTGATAATCCCGGACCTGCGCCCAGCATCGCGCCAGGCCCATCGGCCGTCATCGAGGGCTTGCGGCGAGTGATTCTTTACGAATATCCCTTCAACGAGCGTGTCCGGGCCTATCTCAGGCTGGAATATCTGTTCGACAGATTGTTCTTCCTGGTTCGCGGCGACGACATGCGCGCGCACCAGATCGCGGTTTCGACGCTTTTCGACGTGCTCGACGTGCTCGAACGCACGGACGTCAAGGGTGCCATTCTGCAAGACCTGGAACGCCAGCGCGCGGGACTGACCCCGCTGCGCAACCATCCCGGCGTCGCGCAGGAGGTGCTCGAAGGCATGCTGGGCGACATGGAGCGCGTCATCGGGGTGCTGACCGCGCAGGGCAAGATCGGCCAGGCGCTGCGCGAAAACGAATGGCTGACCAGCTTGCGCGGCCGCCTTTCGGTGACCGGCGGCGCCACCCAGATGGACATGCCCTCGTTCTACGCATGGCAGCACAAGCCCGCCGAGGTGCGCCGCGCCGACCTGGCGCGCTGGACCGACTCTCTCATGGGTCTGTGCGAGGGGCTGACGCTGGCGCTGCGAATGCTGCGCGAAAACGGCGCCAGGAGCCAGGCCGTGGCCGAGCAAGGCGCCTACCAGCAGATGCTGGGCGGCAAGCAGCACCAGCTGCTGCGCGTCTGGATCGATCCGGCGCACGGCGTATTCCCCGAGATCAGCGCCAACAAATACATGATCTGGATCCGCTACGCCACGCAGGAAGGCGAGCTCAAACCCCAGCCCGTGACGCGCGACGTGCCTTTCAGCATGTCGCTGTGCTCGATCTAGGCCCTAGCCGCCCAGGCGCGGCGCAAACGCGATGGGCGCGCCGCCGAATCGGTTCTTGCTGCGGTAGGCGGCCACGGCCGAGTCCATGTAGCGTACGTGCTCGGGCAGCCAGCGTTCCAGCTCGGCGCAGAGCGATTGCACCAGGTTCGCCATCCCGGCCACATCGTCGTTCCCGCTCACCCAGTCCCGGACCTCGGCCAGCGAGTTGAGCACTGCGGCGTGTTCGTCGATGTGGCAGACCGCATCGTCGTTGCCCTGCATGCGGCGCAGATCCTCGTCCTCGGCGGCGAAATGGGCGGCGCAGTGCCGGGCCAGCGCATCCAGCGCGGCAACGACCTCCTGCCGGTTGCGCGCTTGCGCCAGGTGCTGCGCCAGGCGCCGCAATTCGGCGTGGTACTGGTCCAGCCGCGGATCGCCCAGGGCGAGGTCGGATTCGGCGTGCATGGCTCAGAGTATCGCGCGGATGCCGGCGATGCCGTGCGCGCCGTGTGCGCGGGCGGTGGCGCGCGTTGCCTCGGACTGCCCGCCCAGGGCGAACACCGGCAGCCCCGCGTCGCGCAGGCCTTCGGCAAATCCCGCCCATCCCAGCGCGGGCTCGCCGGGGTGAGAAGGGGTGGCCAGCACGGAGCCCAGCACGGCGAAATCGGCGCCGATCCTGCGCGCATGCGTGATGTCGCCTTGCATGTGGGCGGACACGCCCACCAATGCGTCGGAGGGCAGGTCCGGCCGGCTTTGCAGCACGGCCGCGTCCGAGGCGCGCAGGTGCACGCCATCGGCTTCATGCCACCACGATGCGGGGTGCGCGCTGTTGATCAGCAGGCGCGCGCCGGCGGCGCGGCAGCGTTCGCGCACCTGCATGAACGCGGCGCGCAGCGATTCGGCGCCCGGGCCCTCCGGCCAGTTCGGCTCGCGCAGCTGCACCAGCCGCAAGCCGCCGGCCAGGGCCGCGTCCAGCCGCTGCAGGAAGGCGGGTAGCTGCGAGGGCGAGCCCACGGACGAGATGCCGTAGGTCGTGGGCAGCTGCAGCCAGCGCAGCGGCGGAATCGTGGCGGGCAGCACCCGGCCGTCAGGCTTGGACGGGTTCAGGTCCTCGCCCTGGCGCAGCGCATCGGCCAGGGCCTGCGCCGGATCGACCCAGCGCAGTTGCTGGTTTTCCAGGCCGGCCGGCTCGCCTTCCCAGGCCGTGACCTGGCAGAAGGCCAGCCGCACGGTGCTGTGGGGGTAGCGGTGCACATAAGTCACCCACGGCCAGGCCTGGGTGACGCGTATGCCGATTTCCTCTTGCAGCTCGCGTGCCAGCGCCTGCAGCACGGTTTCGCCGGGCTCGAGCTTGCCGCCGGGCAGTTCCCACCAGCCCGGCCAAGGCTTGTCTTCGGGACGCTGGCCCAGCAGCAGCGCGCCATCCCCGCGCAGGATGAGGCCGGCGGCGACGTCGATGATCTTGCGGTCGGTCATGGGCGGCGGGTCAGGCGTGGCGCGCCGCCCAGTCGCGCGCGAACTGGTAGGCCACGCGGCCCGAGCGCGAGCCGCGCTCCAGTGCCCACTGCAGCGCCTCGGTGCGCGAGGCCTCGATCTGGTCGGCAGGGCAGCCCAGGTCGCCCAGCCAGTGGCGGACGATATCGAGGTAGTCGTCCTGCCGGAAAGGATGGAACGACAGCCACAGGCCGAAGCGCTCGGAGAGCGAAATTTTTTCCTCGACCGTCTCGCCGGGGTGGATCTCGCCGTCGGCGGTGTGCGTGGCCTGCAGGTTCTCGCTCATGTACTCGGGCATCAGGTGGCGCCGGTTGGACGTGGCGTAGATCAGCACGTTCTCGCCCGACGAGGACACCGAGCCGTCGAGCACCGACTTGAGCGCCTTGTAGCCTGCCTCGCCTTCCTCGAAGGAGAGGTCGTCGCAGAAGACGATGTAGCGCTCGGGCCGGCCGGCGACCAGTTCGACGATGTCGGGCAGATCGCCCAGGTCGGACTTGTCCACTTCGATCAGGCGCAAGCCCTGGCCGCCGTAGGCGGCCAGCATGGCCTTGACCAGCGAGCTCTTGCCGGTGCCGCGCGCGCCGGTCATGAGCACGTTGTTGGCCGGCTTGCCCTGCAGGAACTGGCGGGTGTTGCGGTCGATGATGTCTTTCTGGCGCTCGACGTGCTGCAGATCGGCCAGCTCGATGCGGGCCACGTGGCGCACGGCGTCGAGCCAGCCGCGCGCGCCGCGCTTGCGCCAGCGGTAGGCGTGCGCGGTCCAGTCGATATCGGGCGGCGCGGCTGGCAGCCAGGCCTCGAGCTGGGCCAGGACGCGCTCGGCGCGTTCCAGCAGATGAGAGAGGTCGTTGGAATTCATGGCACTATCCGGGCGAGCCGCCGGGCTGCCACGAAGGCGGGCGGCAAGCCCCCCTCGGGGGGCCGGGGAAACGAAACGCAAGAGGTGGCGGGTTTCATCACGAGCGGTAGTCGGCGTTGATGCTCACGTATTCGTGCGAGAAGTCGCAGGTGTACACGGTTTCGCTGGCATGGCCGCGGCCCAGCGAAATGCGCATGGTGATCTCGGACTGCTTCATGATGCGCTGGCCTGCCTCTTCTTTGTAGGACGGCGCGCGGCCGCCGTCGCTCGATACCAGCACATCGCCCAGCCAGAGCTTGACCTTCTGGGCGCTCAGGTCGGCGATGCCGGCGTAGCCGATGGCCGCGAGGATGCGGCCCAGATTGGGGTCCGAGGCGTAGAAGGCGGTCTTGACCAGGGGCGAGTGGGCCACCGAGTAGGCGACCTTGAGCGCCTCGTCCTGGTCGCCGGCCTCCTCGACCTGGATGGTGATGAACTTGGTGGCGCCCTCGGCGTCGCGCACGATCTTCTGCGCCAGGTCCAGCGCGGCCGCGTTGAGCGCGTGCGAGAGGGCGGTGTAGTTCGCGTCGTATTCGGACTCGATCCACAGGCCCGACTGGCCGGTGGCCACGATGATGAAGGAGTCGTTGGTCGAGGTGTCGCCGTCGACGGTGATGCGGTTGAAGGAGCGGTCGGCGATCTGCCTGGCCAGCCTGGTCAGCAGCGGCTGCGAGATGCCCGCATCGGTGGCCAGGAAACTGAGCATGGTGGCCATATTGGGGCGGATCATGCCGGCGCCCTTGCTGATGCCGGTGATGGTGATCGTCTTGCCGTGGATATCGAGCCGCTGGGAGTGGATCTTGGGCTGGGTGTCGGTGGTCATGATGCCGTGCGCGGCTTCGGCCCATGCCTTGGGGCTCAGCTTGGCGACGGCGCCCGGCAGGCCGGCGACCAGCCGGTCCACAGGCAGGGGTTCGAGAATCACGCCGGTGGAAAACGGCAGCACCTGCTCGGCCGGCAGGCGCAGCAGCTTGCCCAGCGCTTCGCAAGTCCGGGTCGCCGCGTGCAGGCCTTCCGCTCCGGTGCCCGCGTTGGCATTGCCGGTATTGATGACCAGGGCGCGGATGGGGCCGCCCGTGGCCAGGTGCTCCTGGCAGATCTGCACGGGGGCGGCGCAGAAGCGGTTGCG
>DAIDKG010000324.1 GCA_027450125.1 Bordetella sp.
GTCGCCGGGGACCAGATTGACCAGGCCGGCCAGCACCTCGGCCTTCCAGGACACGCGCACGGTGCGGTCCTGGACCACGTCGAACACGCGCACCTGGGTTTGGCGCGCCAGGCGGCCGGCCAGCTCGGCATGCAGATGCCCCAGGCCCAGCGCGTCCAGTTCGGGCAGGGCCTGCGCCAGCGGCATGTCCAGGTTGTCGAGCAGCCACTGCCAGCGGCGGCGCGCGCCGCCGATCAGGGCCGCGGCCTGGCCGCGGCGCTCCTCGATGACCTCGGCCGTCAGGGCGATGTCGTCCTCGTCGTCGCTGGGCACCTTGCTTGGGTAGAGCGATTCGGCGATATAGGCGTCGAGCTGGTCGAGCAGGCGCAGCTTGTTGCGCGTGGACAGTTCGATGTTGAAGCGCTCGATGTAGTCGGTGTACTCGCCCATGCGCGGCAGCGGGATCACCACGTCTTCGTTGATCTTGAAGGCGTTGGTATGGCGCGAGATGGCGGCCGTGCGCGAGCGGTCGGCCCAGAATTTCTTGCGGGCCTCGGCGCTGACGGCGGTAAAGCCTTCGCCGTGGCGGGTGTTGGCCAGGCGCACCACTTCGCTGGCGGCCGCGGCCACCACGTCCTCGTCGTCGCCGACGATGTCGCCGATGAGCACCATCTTGGGCAGAACGCCGCGCTTGCTCTTGGTGGCGTAGCCCACGGCGCGCAGATAACGCTCGTCCAGGTGTTCCAGGCCGGCCAGGATGGCCCCGCGCTCGCGGCCCTCGCCGTCCAGGTAGCCCTTGATATCGACGATCGACGGAATCGAATCGCGCGCCTGGCCGAAGAACTCCAGGCAGACCGTGCGCGTGTGCCTGGGCATGCGGTGCAGCACCCAGCGCGCCGACGTGATCAGGCCGTCGCATCCTTCCTTCTGCACGCCGGGCAGGCCCGCGAGGAACTTGTCGGTGACGTCCTTGCCCAGGCCTTCCTTGCGGAACACCCGGCCTTCGATCTCCAGGATCTCGGTCTTGAGCGGCGTGCCGCCGGGTTTGCCCTTGCCGTCGAACCATTTCAGCTCGAAGCGGGCCACGTCCACGTCGTGGATCTTGCCCATATTGTGGTCCAGGCGCGCCACTTCCAGCCAGTTGCCGTCGGGATCGACCATGCGCCACCAGGCCAGGTTGTCCAGCGCGGTGCCCCACAGCACGGCCTTCTTGCCGCCGGCGTTCATGGCGATGTTGCCGCCCACGCACGACGCTTCGGCCGACGTGGGATCGACGGCGAAGACGAAGCCGGCATGCTCGGCGGCTTCGGCCACGCGCTTGGTGACGACGCCGGCGCCGGCCAGGACGGTGGCCACGGGCGTGTCCAGCCCGGGCAGCAGGGTCTGCTCGACCGGGCCCAGGGTCTCGAATTTCTCGGTATTGATGACGGCCGACTTCCAGGACAGCGGGATGGCGCCGCCCGTGTAGCCGGTGCCGCCGCCGCGCGGCACGATCGTCAGGCCCAGCTCGATGCAGGCGCGCACCAGCGGCGCGATCTCGTCCTCGCTGTCGGGCGTGAGCACCACGAAGGGATATTCGACACGCCAGTCGGTGGCGTCGGTGACGTGGGCCACGCGCGACAGCCCGTCGAACTTGATGTTGTCACGCGCCGTGCAGCGGCCCAGCACACGCTGGGCCTGCTGGCGCAGCGCGGCGGTTTCGTCGAAGCGGCGCTCGAAATCGAGCACCGCGCCGCGCGCCAGGGCCAGCAGGTCGACCACCCGGCCGTCGCGCTGCGCGTCGACGGTGTCCGCGGACGGCGTACGGCGGCGGTCGATCTCGCCCAGGCGATGGTGCAAGGCCTCGACCAGCAGCCGGCGCCGCTTGGGGTTGTCCAGCAGGTCGTCCTGCAGGTAGGGGTTGCGCTTGACCACCCAGATGTCGCCCAGCACCTCGTAGAGCATGCGCGCGGAGCGGCCCGTGCGGCGCTCGCCGCGCAGGTCGCACAGCAGCTGCCATGCGTCTTCCCCGAGCAGCAGCGAGACGATTTCGCGATCTGAAAACGAGGTGTAGTTGTACGGGATTTCGCGCAGGCGGGCGCCTGGGGCGGGCGGGATCACCGATGCGAGGATTTGGCTGGCGAGTGGTGGGTATTGAGCGGTCGTAGCCAACCTCGTGTCCAGGCAAACACTGCAATGAGCACCAGAAGCACTATGTATAGGTATACTTTTGGCTGCCGCCGCTGCGTTTCTTGCCGTTTTGTTGCCCATAGGCGCGAACTACTATTCATGCAGTCGTTCTCTGGCATCATGGAAGTCAATTGCTACAATGCCAAATTGTGTGGGTGAGGCTGATACGATCCAAGCTGGTGGGCCTTCCGGAGACACGAAGTCTTTTATTTCAGTCAGGCGCATAATTTGCTGTCGATCGCTACCGGCCTCTGGTGCTAATCGAATTGCCACCCCGCCCAGTGCGGCTAGCATATCGTTCGCTGTTTCTATTGCCTGCTTCCGCATTTCCTCAATATGTGTATCGAACGGTCT
>DAIDKG010000325.1 GCA_027450125.1 Bordetella sp.
CGATACCTCGATGGTGATCGAGTAGCGGACGTGCCAGGCCTGCAGGTAGCGCGGCTGGAACTGCGTGATGATCGCGGTGTAGCTGAAATCGTCCCACGCCACCGTCACCGGCAGGCCGCCATCGCGCTGTGTGTCCAGATACCGGGCGCGCGCTGTCGCCTCCTGGCCGAACATGATGCCTGACCACGACAGCGGAGAAGGCTGTCCGCCCAGCGGCTGGATCTGCCGGCCTCCGCCGACGAACTCGTGCACGGCGACGCGCTGCACGCCACCCCAGGCGACGGACTGCGGCAACTCCACGCCGTCGAGCGTGATGCTGCTGCCGTCCTGTCCGGTGATGGTGAGGGTTACCTGCGACATCAGTACGCCTGCGAGGGTTGGGGCAAGGTGAAGCCGCTGATGGAGCTGTTCGGGCCGACAGGCGGCTGCTGCGCGCTGTGCGCCTGGTGCCGCGTCACGACATCGGCGACCTTCTTGCCGTCGATGTGGATGGGAGCGTGGACGTGCACAACCTGGCGCGTCGGCGGCGGCGCCGCTTCGTCGTGGTGCAGCAGCTTGAATGCCTCGCCGCCAAGCCACGCCGACAAATCGAATCCCTTGGCGCCGAACTCGTGCGCGACGCTGTTGATCGCCCAAGTCAGAACCTTGCCGAGCCCGTAGCCAACCGCGCCAGCGATGACGGCGCCAAGGCTCGAAACCGCTACGCCGGCTTCGGCTAGCGTGGCGGCTGATCCGAGCGCGACGTTCATGACGCCTGACGTCAGACCACTGAACGCGGGGATGATGAGGCGCTTCCAGGCCATGCCGAGCAGCGGGCCAATGATCTTCTTGCCGATCATGTCGATGCCCATCTTGCCGCCCTTGTACGCATACCCAATGGCGCCGGCAGCCCCAGCAAGAAGTCCGGCGTCCATCGCGCCGCCAAGAATCGGGTGCGCCTTTGTGAATGGCGCGGCCCAGCCGAAGAACGCCCCAGCGCCCGATAGCGCGGAATTAACGGGCGCCATTAGGGTCGAAGTGGCGTTCATCACCGTCATATTCGCGTTGGCGATCGTTTGATCGGCCTTGGCGACGGTGCTCAGCTGGTTGACGTAGGCGCCGACGCTGGCGGGGCTTTGCGCTTGCGTCAGCAGCCCGAACAGCGCATGCAGGTTCGATACGACCTGCGGCTCGGCGAACAGCGCGGCCGCGCGCTGACCTTGCATCCCAAACGCCTGGCGAGTGGCCGCATTGAACGCAAGAGGCCCCATGCGTTCGCGCGCGGCAGCGAGCAGCCCGACCTCGGCCATCAGGTCGAATTGGCCGTGACGGTAAAACTGCGATTTTCCGTTCCTGTAGAGCCCAAGCGCCGCCAGCGCCGCGTTCTGCTTTTTGTTGGTGAAAAGCCCCGATCCCAGCGCGTTCGGCAGCGCGTTCTGCGCCAGCGCGTTCAGCCAGGTTCCCGATTTCGTGTTCAGGATGCCTGCCTGCATCATCGTGGCCAGCATCATCAGCACGTCGGTGCTGTTGGCCCCGGCGGCGTGAAGCGCAGGGAGCGCGTAGCTCGATGCGCGCGCGATCTGCTGCAGGCTCGCGTGCGTCGTCAGCGATGCCTGCATCATCGCCTCGAACAGCGGCGTCGCCGCTGCGGGCGTGTAGGCGCCGGCCTGGTGCGCCAGGCCGATAAACGCGCCCATCGCCTCGGGCAGAGGGATTCCCTTCAGCTTTGCCTCAACGGCCGCATACGGCATCGCGGCATCCGTCAGGATGCGGCGGTTCGCCGGAGATAGCGTGCGCAGAAGTCGCTCAGATTCGAGCATGGCCGCGCCGAACGGTTCGATCTTTCCGCCGGTGGCGAATGCATATTTGCTGGCATAGGCGAACTCGCGGGAGCGCATGCTGTCGATCGCCGAACCCCACGCGCCAACCGGCAATTGCGCGGTCGCAACGCCTCGGACGTTCAGATCCTGCAGTCGCGCGTTCTCATAGATGCCAAACGCAGCCCCGATGCCGACTGCCGTGCCAGCGAACCCGTGGCCACCTTCGCGCGGCGCGCGGCCCGCACCACCACCGGAGGCGCCTCCGGCGTAGACGACACCGCCGGCGCCACGGCGCCCGATTCCGCCCGATTCCGCTTTTGCGACGGCCATGTTCCGCGCGAGGTCCGCGCTGCTAGCCGCCATCGTGTCGAGGACGTAGCTGGCGCGCGTCAGGCCGCCAGCCGTATCGCCGAGCGCCGCAGCGCCTGCGGCCGCCTTGTCCAAGCTGCGCCCGATGGCCACACCCAGGCGCGACATCGCGCGCGCGTTGGCCGCAAAGTCCAGCATGAGTGCATTCGCGCGCTCCAAGCCCTCGACGATGCGCAGGAGGGCCGGCGTAACGCCATCCTCGAGCTTGGCCGATACGGCGACTGCGTAGGCTTCAATGGTCATTTTTCACCGGCGATCGTGTCGCGCACCGCTTTGCCCATGACCTTGACGATCATCGGCGTGACATGCCACAGCGCCGGCCCGAGAACAGGTCGAGGTGGGATCGGGTATCGAGCGTCGGGAGTGCCGA
>DAIDKG010000326.1 GCA_027450125.1 Bordetella sp.
CGGTTCGCGCACGAAAACCGAGGGGATGACTTCGTCGCCCCAGTCTTCGGGCAGCTGTTTCCAGTTGCGGTGTGCACTTTCCAGAAAGCGCAGGTAGTCCAGCGTGTGCACGGCCGAGATCGGGCCGGCGCCATGGTCGACCGGCGCGCCGATGTCAAAGCCCAGCTTGCGGGCCGCGCCGACCAGGCCGTCCAGCCGCGCCGGGATCTCCTGCGGCGTGCGCATCTTGCCGCGCGAGAAGAAGGTTTGCGGATGGTGCAGCATCTGGTCTTGGTGAAAGTAGGTCTTCATGCCGTGGCTTCCCGGGAGATGGTGATCGCGTCGATCAAGTTCCAGGCATAAGAGTAAACCCATGGCGGGAAGGGCCGCAGCGCGCCGCGTTCGCGCCCGGGTAGAATCGCGGAGCAATGCATCAAGACCCGCATTCTTCCCTGTCCGCGAGCGCGCCCCTGGCTGCGCAGGGCGACATCGACGCCTTCCTCGACGCGGTCTGGCTCGAGGACGGGCTGGCCGCCAACACGCTGGCCGCCTACCGGCGCGACCTCAACGCCTTCGCCGCCTGGCTGGAAACGCCTGCGCAAAGCCGCCTGCCGGCGGCCGTCGCGCTGACGCAGGCCGACACTGCCCATATCGAAGCCTGGTTCGCCGCCCGCCATGCCGAAAGCCGGCCCGCCACCGCCAACCGGCGCCTGGCGGCGCTGCGCCGCTTCTATGCCTGGGCGCTGCGAGAACGCCGCAGCCCGCGCGATCCGTGCCTGACCCTGGTGGCTGCCAAGCAACCGCCGCGCTTGCCCAAAACCTTGTCGGAAGCGCAAGTCGAGGCCTTGCTGCGGGCGCCGGACACCGAGGCCGCGCGCGGCCTGCGCGACCGCGCCATGCTGGAAACGCTTTACGCCACCGGATTGCGCGTGTCGGAGCTGGTGGGCTTGCGCGCGCTCGACGTGAGCCTGAACGAAGGCGTGGTGCGCGTGGTGCAGGGCAAGGGCGGCAAGGACCGGCTGGTGCCGCTGGGCGCCGAAGCCGCGCACTGGCTGGACCGATACTCGCGCGAGGCGCGCCCCGAATTGGCCGGCGCCAAAGCCAGCGATGCGCTCTTTGTCACGGCCCGCGCGCAGGCCATGACGCGCCAGGCCTTCTGGCAGCTCATCAAGAAATACGCGCTGCAGGCCGATATCCGCGCGCCCTTGTCGCCGCACGTGCTGCGCCATGCCTTCGCCACGCATCTGCTCAACCACGGCGCCGACCTGCGCGTGGTGCAGATGCTGCTGGGGCACGCCGACATCTCCACCACGCAGATCTACACTCACGTTGCGCGCGAGCGCTTGAAGGCCCTGCACGCCGCGCATCATCCGCGCGGTTGAGATTGCTGCGGGCCCCTCGACACGAAAACCAGCCTCGCATGAGCAAAGCCAAGCACATCTCGGAAACGCCCGCCACCCAGTTTCTCAAGCAGCACAAGGTGGCTTTCGGCGAGCACCCCTACGACTACGTCGATCACGGCGGTACCGGCGAATCGGCCCGCCAGCTGGGCGTGGACGAGCACGTCGTGGTCAAGACGCTCATCATGGAGGACGAAGACGCCCGGCCCATGGTGGTGCTGATGCACGGCGACCGCGAAGTGTCCACCAAGAACCTCGCGCGCCAGATCGGCGCCAAGAAGGTCGCGCCTTGCAAGCCCGATGCGGCGCAGCGCCACTCGGGTTATCTGGTGGGCGGCACCTCGCCCTTCGGCACCAGGAAGCGCATGCCCATCTGGGTCGAGGCCTCGGTGCTGGCGTTGCCGCGCATCTATATCAACGGCGGACGGCGCGGCTACCTGGTCAGCATCGAGCCCGCCGTGCTGGTGGATCTGCTGGGCGCAAAGCCGGTTAACGCAGCGCTGGCATAGCGCTTGCCGCGGCGCCGGGTCATATCCACGCAACGGAGCTTGCCGCATAATGTGAGCGCACAGATCGGCCGGTGGATGGTCCGCCAGGCCGCCTTACCGGAGACGCGCATGAGCAAGAAGCTGCTGATGTTGGTCGGCGACTACGCCGAAGACTATGAAACCATGGTGCCCTTCCAGACGCTGCTGGCGGTGGGGCACACGGTGCACGCGGTATGTCCCGACAGGAAGGCTGGCGAAAGCATCGCCACCGCCATCCACGACTTCGAAGGCGCCCAGACCTACAGCGAAAAGCGCGGCCACAACTTTGCGCTGAACTTCGATTTCGCCAAGGTCGATCCCGCGGCCTACGACGGCCTGGTGATCCCCGGCGGGCGGGCGCCCGAGTACCTGCGCCTGAACGAGCGCGTGCTGGAGATCGTGCGTCACTTCGACCAGGCCGGCAAGCCCATCGCGGCCGTGTGCCACGGCGCTCAACTGCTGGCCGCGGCGGGCATCCTCAAGGGCCGCACCTGCTCGGCCTACCCGGCCTGCGCGCCCGAGGTGCGGCTGGCGGGCGGCACCTATGCGGACATCGCCATCGACCAGGCCCATACCGACGGCAATCTGGTGACCGCGCCGGCCTGGCCCGCGCACCCGGCGTGGCTGGCGCAGTTTCTCGCGGTCCTGGGCACGCGCATCGCGCATTGATCCGGGCACCTGACAAGCAAACGGCCGCTTGCCGCGGCCGTTTGCTTGTGCGGTACAGGCGCGATCACAGCATGGCGATCTGGCGCTCCAGGATGCGGCGTATGCGAATGGCGTCGCCGATGCGCGAGAGCGTGCCGTGCGAATCGAGCAGCACGATGCCCATTTCGTGGCCGTCGATCTTGGCCATCATCACCAGGCACTCGCCGGCCTCGTTGATGAAGCCGGTCTTGGACACCTTGATGTCCCAATCGGGGCGGCGCACCAGCATGTCGGTGTTGTGGAAGGTCATCATGGTCGACTTGACCTTCAGCGTGTATTGCGAGGACGTCGTGAACTGGTGGATCAGCGGCTGCCTGGCCGCGGCGCGCAGCAGCAGGACCAGGTCGTGCGGCGAGGATACGTTTTCGTAGGAAAGGCCCGTGGGCTCGACGAAATGCGTATGGAACATGCCCAGCTCGCGCGCCTTGGCGTTCATGGCCTGGACGAAGGCAGGCAGGCCGCCGGGCCAGTTGCGGCCCAGCGCATTGGCGGCGCGGTTCTCGGACGCCATCAACGCCAGGTGCAGCATGTCCTCGCGCGACAGTTCGGTGCCGATGGACAGGCGCGAGCCCGTGTGCTTGCGCCAATCGATATCGGCGTCGGTGACGCGGATCATCTGGTCCAGGGGCTGGTGGGCGTCCAGAACGACCAGGGCGGTCATCAGCTTGGAGATCGACGCAATCGGGCGCACCACGTCCGGGTTCTTCTCGAACAGGACCGTGGATGTCTTCATGTCCTGGACATAGGCCGAGCTGGAGCGCAGCGCTGCGGCATCGTTGCCGCCGGGCGAGCGCGACACGGCGGCGAGCAGGGCGGCCGCGCTCAGCGGCGGGCGTCGCGCGATGATTTTCCTGCCCTTGTGGTCCTTGAGGGCGACCTTGCGCACGATGTGCGTCTTGCGGATGTCGGCTGCGGCTGCCCTGGCTTTGACCTTGGCCGGCACGTGATGGACTGCTGCAGTCTTGGCCGCTGCATGGGGCGCGGCCGCTTTTTTGACCACCGCGCGGACAGGCGCTTTTTTGGCGGCGCTCTTGCAGGCAGCCGTGGTGGGATGGTTTTTACAGTACGCCGGCGTAGGGGAGGCGGCCAGCGCGGGGGGAGCGATGAGCGCTCCCAGTGCGATGGACACGGCCGCCGAGGTCAACGCCGCTGTGCGCACCCATTGAAATGCCATGATGTAAGCAGACCTTGAGTGTGTGTGAATTTTTTGCACCTGCTTGCCCAACTGGATTCTGGAATAAAAAGCCAGAAAAATTAGTGGGTTACGCGGGGAAATTAAACAGGGTTTTGAGGTTGTTGGCAAGACCAGCGGCACAATCATGTCATATTTTAAAAAGGGACGCATACAGGACCATCATGACGATTCCTTGCAGGCCGGCCTGCGGCACCCGTTAGAATGCCGGCATGCCTGCCTCCTTGCTGCGCCAGCTTGCGCAACAAATCGAGTCTGCCCTGGCTCGCCTGCGCAAGCGTCGCAGCATGCTTGCCGAGCTGGCCCGCACCAACGCCCTGCTGGCCGAAAAAAACCGCGCGCTCGAAACCACGCTCGCCAGCGTGTCCCAGGGCGTGGTCAACTTCGACGCCAACGAGCGCATACTCGTCCACAACCAGCGCGTGCTGGACCTGCTGGATCTGCCGCCCGAACTGTTCGAGAACGAGCCCAATATGGCGCGGGTGGTCAAGTTCCAGACCGAGCGCGGCGACTTCGGCCCTGACTTCAATCTCATCGACAGCGAGCGGGCGCGCCACTACGTTGCCCAGGAGTACGCAATGGGTCCGGATCGGCACCAGTTGCCCGAGCGGTATCTGCGCCGCACGCCTGCGGGCCGCTACATCGAGGTGCGCACGCGCAAGCTCGACGGCGGCGGCCGCGTGCGCACCTTCTCCGACGTGACCGACTATATCGCCGCCCAGGAGGCGCTGCGCCTGAGCGAGGCTCGCTGGCGCAGCCTCACGCAGCTGTCGTCCGACTGGTTCTGGGAGCAGGACGCGGAATTTCGCTTCGTGCGCTTTGACGGCAGCGCCACCTACGGCATCGTGTCCGGGCAGATGCGCTATGGCCATACGCGCTGGGAGATCCCGCACCTGAACGTGACCGAAGAGCAATGGCGCGCGCATCGCGCCCAGCTGCAGGCGCATGAAGTGTTCCGCGACTTCGAGCTCGAGCGCATCGCGCCCGACGGCAGCAGCATCTGGGCCTCGGTCAGCGGTACGCCCATTTTCGATGCGCAGGGACGCTTTACCGGCTATCGGGGCATTGCGCGCGACATCACCGAGCGCAAGCGCGCCGAAGCCGAGATCCAGCGGCTGGCCTTCTACGATGAACTCACCGGGCTGCCCAACCGCCGCCTGTTGCTCGACCGGCTGGAGCAAGCCGTGCAGGCCCACGCGCGCGACGGCCTGCACGGCGCCCTCATGTTTCTGGATCTGGACAATTTCAAGGCCATCAACGACACCATGGGC
>DAIDKG010000327.1 GCA_027450125.1 Bordetella sp.
TTTAGCGTTAACAGGCCCTAACCCGCGGCGTGCTCGGCCGCGCGCCGGGCTTTTTCCGCCAGCGTGTCCTTGGACAGATTCCGGGTGACGGCGCGCGGAATGAGCAGCACCAGCGCCAGGATGCAAGCCGACACCGTGAAGACCGAGATGAATGTCAGGTGCAGCGAATGCTGCAGGACTTCGCTCACGATCGCACTGCGGGCGTCGTTGAACCGCAGCGCATGCTTGATCTGGTCCGAGGTGATGGCCGATCCGGTGCGATTGTTGTTCAGCCCGTAGTTCAGCACGGCGCCGAACAGCGCCGCGCCCAGCGTGCTGCCCAGGTTGCGCGAGAACAGGTTCGACGCCATGGCGCTGCCCTGCTGGGATCGGTCGACGATTTCGGGGATCAGGATCAGGCTGCTGATGCTGAGCAGGCCCATGCCGAAGCCCATGATCAGCGAGCCGATGCCGGCCTGCACGGGCGAACTGCCCGGATGCAGGAACACCATGAAAAGCGCGCCCAGCGGAATGAAGACGCTGCCGGCGATCATCACGGGACGCAGGCCCGTCCGGGTGAAATTGCGCGCCGCCAGCGTGGCGCCGCACGGCCAGCCCAGCATGATCAGCGTCAGCACCATGCCGGCCACGATAGGGGTCTGGTGCAGCACGCCCTGGGCATACATGGGCAGGAAGGTGGTCAGGCCCAGCAGCGCCATGCCTGCCAGCAGCGTGGCCGTGTTGGTGGCGGCGATGGCGCGGCCGCCCCATAGCGCGAACGACACCATCGGATCGGCCGCGCGCCGCTCCTGCCAGACAAAGCCGATCGCCGCCGCCGCGCACAGGGCCAGCAGCTTGCCTGTCCATCCGGGCGGCAGCTCCGCGCCGTCCGAGAGCACCATCATCAGCGAGGCCATGGCGATGGTGAACAGCAGAGCGCCGAGCACATCGACGGACGGGCGAGTGTGCGGCGTGTCGTGCCGCATGTAGCGCAGGAAGATGCCCGCAGCGGCCACGCCGATCGGCAGGTTGATCCAGAAGATCCAGGACCAGGGCAGGTGGTGGATGATGACGCCGCCCACCATGGGGCCGAGCACTGCCGCGATGGCCCATACGCTGGCCAGGTAGCCCTGTACCTTGCCGCGTTCGGCCGCGGGGTAGTAGTCGGCCACGATGATCACGCACAGGGGTTGGATGGCTGCCGCTCCGATGCCCTGGATCAGGCGAAAGGCGATGAGCCAGGGCATGCTCGGGGCAAAGCCCGCCAGCAGCGAACCCACCAGGAAGATCGCTATGCCCAGCAGCATCATGGGGCGCCGGCCGATGACGTCGGCCAGCTTGCCGAACACCACGGTCATGGTGGTCTGGGCCAGCAGGAAAGAGGAGAACACCCAGCTGTACAGGTCCAGGCCGCTCAGGTCGGCCACGATCTGGGGCATGACGGTCGAGACAATGGTGGCTTCGATGGCCACCATGACCTGGGCGGTCATGACGGCGGCCACGATGAACGGCCGGTGGGCGTGGTTGGAGGAGGGCATTGATCGGCGGGAAATCGAGGGGGCGCTGCCGCGACTGCAGGCAAGCGCAACCTGCCACTATAAAAGATTTTGGCTCGGGATAACCCTAGGCTGCTAAAATCGTTCATCTACACCTATTCGGGGCGTTTCTTTTTGGGCGCTGCCCGTAGCCCATTCGATGACCCAAACTACCCCTACCGACGTGCCCGCTGCGGATGCAGCAACTGCTCTGACCTTCGCCGACTTCGACCTGCATCCGCAGTTGTTGAAATCCATCGTCGATACCGGCTACATGACGCCCACGCCCATTCAGGCGCAGGCGATTCCGGTCGTGTCGCAAGGGCGCGACGTCATGGGCGCGGCACAGACCGGCACGGGCAAGACGGCGGCCTTCACGCTGCCCATCCTGCATCGGCTCATGCCGCTGGCCAATACCAGCGCTTCGCCGGCCCGCCATCCGGTGCGCGCCCTCATCCTTGCGCCCACGCGCGAGCTGGCCGACCAGGTCTACGAGAGCGTCAAGCGTTATGCCAAGCACACCCCCCTTCGCTCGGCGGTGGTGTTCGGCGGCGTGGACATCGGCCCGCAGAAAGAAGCTTTGCGCGCCGGCTGCGAAGTGCTGGTGGCCACGCCGGGCCGCCTGCTCGATCACGTGGAGCAAAAAAACGTCAACCTGGGACAGGTCGGCATTCTGGTGCTGGACGAAGCCGACCGCATGCTGGACATGGGCTTTCTGCCCGACCTGGATCGCATCATCAAGCTGCTGCCGGCGCAGCGCCAGGGCCTGCTTTTCTCGGCCACGTTCAGCAACGAGATCCGCAAGCTCGCCCGCACCTTCCTGAACCACCCCGTCGAGATCGAGGTCGCTGCGCGCAACGCCACGGCCGACACGGTCACGCAGATCGCCTACCCCCTGTCTGGCGAGGCCAAGCGCGCCGCGGTGGTGCACCTGGTCAAGTCGCGCGGGCTCAAGCAGGTCATCGTCTTCTCCAATACCAAGATCGGCACGGCGCGCCTGGCGCGCCAGCTCGATCGCGACGGCGTCAAGGCCGAGTCCATCCACGGCGACAAGAGCCAGCTCGACCGGATGAAGGCGCTGGAGGCTTTCAAGGCCGGCGAACTCGAAGTGCTGGTGGCCACCGACGTGGCCGCGCGCGGCCTGGACGTGGCCGGCGTGCCCTGCGTCATCAACTATGACCTGCCGCGCAACGCCGAGGACTACGTGCATCGCATCGGCCGCACGGGCCGCGCCGGCGCCAAAGGCGAGGCCATTTCCCTGTTCGCCCCCGAAGAAGAGCGTTACCTGCTGGATATCGAAGGCCTCATCAAGCGCCAGGTGCCGCGCGGCAAACTCGATCTGCCGGCCGACGCGGCAAGCCATGGCCATGGCCGCAGCGAACGCCACGAGCGCGGCGAGCGTCATGAACGCGGAGAACGTCGCGAGCGTCCCGGGCGCGAATACCGAGCTCCGCGCGCCGAGCCCATCGACGAATTCTTCCTCAAGCCCTACGAACCCGCGCAAGACGACGCCGGCCAGCCGGCCGACCCGGCGGCTGCGGCATCGTCCAAGCCCGCGATGGGCAAGCGGCCCCTGGCGGCGCTGCTGGGCGGCGGCCGCAAGGCTTCATAGGGCCTGTCTGCA
>DAIDKG010000328.1 GCA_027450125.1 Bordetella sp.
TCGCCGCCGGCGCAGCGCTGCGCCGGCCCGACGCGGCCAGCGCCCTGGCAGCCGCCTTCGATTTGCTGGACCACCCGGACAGGCGCGAAGCCATGAGCCAGGCCGGCCTGCGCTATGTGGCCCGCCACGCGGGCGCGGTGCAGCGCGTGCTGGACGCCCTGGCGCCGATGCTCGATCCGGCCCGCGCGCCGCAGGCCTGACGCCCGGCTCCCTGCGCCGGCGCCTGCCACTTCCTCGGGTTTTCCCCTAAATACAATCAAAACCGCAGGATTCACACTATTGAAACCGGTTTCATACGCTTGGTTTCATACGTTTTTATTCCCCCATGAGCTACCGCTTTCAGTTCGGCCAGGTCTTTGCCGCGTGGCCCGATTTGTTGCACGGCACCTGGATCACCATCCAGCTCTCGCTGACGGCCACTGCGCTGGGCCTGGTAGTGGCCATTGCCTGCGCCTGGGGCAAGACCTCGGGGCCCGGCTGGCTGCGCCTGGCGATCAACGCCTATATCGAACTGATCCGCAACACGCCGTTCCTGGTGCAGCTGTTCTTCTTCTTTTTCGCGCTGCCGGCCATCGGCCTGCGCTGGACGCCCCATACCGCCGCGCTGGTGTCCATGGTCGTGAACCTGGGCGCCTATGCCACCGAGATCATCCGCGCCGGCATCGAAGCCATCCCCAAGGGCCAGATCGAAGCCGGCCTGGCGCTGAACCTCAAGCGCTGGGAGATCTTCCGCTTCGTCGTTCTCAAACCCGCGCTCAAGACGATCTACCCGGCGCTGACCAGCCAGTTCATCCTGCTGATGCTCAGCTCGTCCGTGGTCTCGGTGATTTCGGCCGACGACCTGACCTCGGTGGCCGCCAACATCCAGTCCCAGACCTTCCGCAGCTTCGAGGTCTACATCGTCGTGACCGTCATCTACCTGGCGCTGTCGTTGGCCTTCAGCGCGCTGTTCAAGCTGGTCTACCAGACCTGCCTGAACTACCCCGACCGCCGCTGAGCGCAGCAAGGAACAACAAGATGCGTACTTTCGGCTGGCCCGAACTGTGGTTCATCGTGCAGGCGGCGAAATGGACGATCGCGCTGTCCGCCATTGCCTTCGCCGGCGGCACTGTCGTCGGCCTCATGGTGGCGCTGGCACGCACCGGCGGCAATGCGCTGCTCGCACGCGGCGCCACCGTGTTCACGCAGATCTTCCAGGGCACGCCGCTGCTGCTGCAGCTGTTCCTGGTGTTCTTCGGCGCGCCCATCCTGGGGCTGGAGATCAACCCCTGGGTCGCCGCCGCCGTCGCGCTCACGCTGAACAGCGGCGCCTTCCTGGGCGAGATCTGGCGCGGCTGCATCCAGGCCGTGCCGCGCGGCCAATGGGAGGCGGCCGAGGCGCTGTCGCTGTCGTACCGCTGGCGCATGCGCGATGTCGTCCTGCCTCAGGCCTTCAAGATCGCCGTGCCGCCCACCGTGGGCTATCTGGTGCAGATCATCAAGGGCACCTCGCTGGCCGCCATCATCGGCTTTACCGAGATCACGCGCGCCGGCCAGATCATCGACAACGCCACGTTCGAGCCGCTGCTCGTGTTCGGCGTGGTCGGTGCGATCTATTTCCTACTCTGCTGGCCGCTGTCGCTCCTGGCAGGGCGCCTGGAAAAGCGCCACGCCCGGGCACTGACCCGCTGATTCACCCGTTCTTTCCCCACGACTAGAAACTCAGGAGACACGCATGATGAATATCAATCGCCGCAGCTTCACCCTCGCCATGGCCGCCCTGGCCGCCGGCAGCATGCTGCCCGGCATGGCATCGGCCCAGACGCTGGCCGACCTGAAGAAAAAGGGCAAGGTCACCATCGGCATGCTGGTGGACTTCCCCCCCTACGGCATCCTGAACAGCAGCAATCAGCCCGACGGCTACGACGCCGACGTGGCCAAGCTGCTGGCCAAGGACATGGGCCTGAAGGCTGACATCGTGCCCGTGACCGGCCCGAACCGCATTCCCTATCTGCTGACGGGCAAGGTGGATATGCTGGTCGCGTCGCTGGCCGTCACGCCCGAGCGCGCCAAGCAGGTGCTGTTCTCCAAACCCTATTCGGCCGCCACCATCGTCCTGTACGGCCTGGCCAAGCTGGACATGAAGACGCCGGCCAACCTCAAGGGCATGCGCATCGGCGTGGCCCGCGCCTCCACGCAGGACGTGGCCGTGACCAAGATCGCGCCCGAAGGCACTCAGATCCGCCGCTTCGACGACGACGCGTCGGCCATGCAGGCGCTCCTGTCGGGCCAGGTCGACGCGATCGGCTGTTCGGTGACGGTGGCCGCGCAGATCGCCAAGCGCGCGCCGGCCGGCAAGTTCGAGACCAAGTTCACGCTGCTGCAGCAGAACATGGCGGTGGCGCTGCGTCCGGGTGACGACGCGCTGGTCAAGACCGTCAACGACCTCATCGCCAAGAACACCGCCAATGGCGAATTGAACAAGCTCTATGAGAAGTGGCTGGGCGCCCCGTTGCCCAAGCTCGACTGATCTGTATCCGCCAGTGCTGGAGCCCGCATGACCACCACCGCTCAAGAGCCCATCATCCGCCTGCAAGGCGTCGAGAAATGGTATGACAAGTTCCAGGTGCTGACCGACATCAATCTGGAGGTCCGCGCTGGCGAGCGCATCGTGATCTGCGGGCCGTCGGGCTCGGGAAAATCCACGATGATCCGCTGCATCAATCGGCTCGAAACCGTGCAGAAAGGCAGGATCACCGTGGACGGGTTCGACCTGACCGCCGGCGGCCGCAACGTCGACAGCGTGCGCCAGGAAGTGGGCATGGTGTTCCAGCAGTTCAATCTGTTCCCGCACCTGACCATCCTGCAGAACTGCACGCTGGCGCCGATGCGCTCGCGCGGCCTGACCAGGGCCCAGGCCGAGGAGCGGGCCATGAAGTACCTGACCCGCGTGCGCATTCCCGACCAGGCGCACAAGTACCCAAGCCAGCTCTCGGGCGGCCAGCAGCAGCGCGTGGCGATCGCGCGGGCGCTGTGCATGTCGCCCAAGATCATGCTGTTCGACGAGCCCACCTCGGCGCTGGACCCCGAGATGGTCAAGGAGGTGCTCGACACCATGATCGGCCTGGCCGAGGACGGCATGACCATGCTGTGCGTGACCCACGAAATGGGCTTCGCCCGCAGCGTGGCCGACCGCGTGATCTTCATGGCCGAGGGCAGGATCATCGAGCAGGGCCCGCCGGGCGATTTCTTCGGCAATCCGCAGCACCCCAAGACCCAGGCCTTCCTGGGCCAGATACTCAGCAATCACCACGCTTGATCGCCGCGGCGCGCACGCAGGGTTCACCGTCATGAATCACCGCCTGACGGCCGGCAGCGCTCTTGCAACAGGCGATTGAGGCCAATTCGACATGCATATGGCTCCGACCGCCCCCAAAACCCTGATCTCGCTGACCTCCTTCGGTGCCGCCGAGGTGCTGCGCCACGGCCAGCTCTGGTTCGCCCGCCTGTCGCAGTCGGCCGGCGCCGACGGCGTGGAAGTGCGCGAGGAACTGCTGCGCGATGCCGCGCGCGAATTGCCCGAACTGGCGGCCTGGGCGAGCGAGGCCGCGCGCGGCGGCGCCATGGATCTGGTGTACTCCTGTCCTCGGCCGCTGTTCGCCGCAGACGGCACGCTGACCTTGACCTCGCTTGAACACGCCATCGCCGCCAGTTACCGCCTCGGCGCCCTCCAGCTCAAGATGTCCATCGGCGGCTTTGCCGCGCGGCCGGAAAGTTTTGACGCCATCGCCCAGGCGTTGAGAGGCTCCGGCATCACGCTGCTGATCGAGAACGACCAGACTGCGCAGGCCGGCACCGTGTACGCGCTGGAATGTTTTTTCAATTTCGCCGATGCCGCCGGACTGCCCTTGCCCATGACCTTCGATATGGGCAACTGGGCTTATCAGGGCGAGTGCGCGCTGCAGGCCGCGCAACGCTTTTCCCGGCGCGTCGGCTACGTCCACGCCAAGGGCGTGCAGCGCCTGCCCGCCAAATGGGTGGCCGTGCCGCTGACCGAATCCGCGCTGCCCTGGCGCGCCACGCTGCGCGCGCTGCCGGCCGGCGCGCCGCGCGCCATCGAATACCCCCTGGTCGGCGACGACCTGCAGGCCGTGGTCCGGCGGGAGCTGCAGATCCTGCGCGAGGCCGAGGCCCCGATTTCCTCTTTCGCATCATGACGCCATGAACGCCGCCAAAAACTACGATATCGCCGTCTTCGGCGAAGCCATGCTGCTCCTGATCGCCGACCGCCCCGGCCCGCTGGAACAGGCGCAGGCCTTCACCAAGGGCATCGCCGGCGCCGAGATCAACGTGGCCGTCGGCCTGTCGCGCCTGGGCTTTGACGTGCGCTGGTTCAGCCGCGTGGGCGCCGACTCCATGGGCCGCTACCTGATCGACCATATGCGCGGCGAGGGCGTGAACTGCGACGGCGTGGCGATGCAGGCCGCGCAGCGCACCGGCTTTCAGTTCAAGGGCCGCGTGGACGACGGCAGCGACCCGGCCATCGAATACCATCGCAAGGGATCGGCCGCAAGCCTGATGACGCCGGCCGACATCGACGAATCCCGGCTCGCCGGCGCGCGCCACCTGCATGCCACCGGCGTGTTCCCCGCGATCTCGGCAACTGCGCTGGCCACGGCCCGGCGCACGCTGCAGGTCGCCCGGGACAGCGGCAGCACCATTTCCTTCGATCCCAATCTGCGCCCCACGCTTTGGGCCGACGAGGCCACCATGCGCCGCGAAATCAACGCGCTGGCCGCCGGTGCCGACTGGGTGCTGCCGGGACTGGCCGAAGGCGAGCTGCTCACCGGCCACAAGAGCCCCGACGCCATCGCGCGCTTTTATCGCGACCAGGGCGCCAGCCTGGTCGTGGTAAAGCTGGGCGCCGACGGCGCCTACTACGACCACGCCGAACTGGGATGCGGCCACGTGCCCGGCTGCCCCGTCGAACGGGT
>DAIDKG010000329.1 GCA_027450125.1 Bordetella sp.
TGGTGCATCTCGCGCCAATTGTGGTGGGGCCACCAGATCCCGGCCTGGTACTCGGAGGACGGCCAAATCTTCGTGGCCATGACCGAAGCCGACGCCGTCGCGCAGGCTCGCGACGCCGGCGTAACCGGCCCGCTCAAGCGCGACGAAGACGTGCTCGACACCTGGTTCTCGTCGGCCATGGTGCCCTTCACCACCCTGGGCTGGCCCGAGAACACGCCCGATTACCAGAAGTACCTGCCCTCCAGCGTGCTGGTCACGGGCTTTGACATCATTTTCTTCTGGGTCGCGCGCATGGTGATGATGACCATGCACATGACCGGCCAGATCCCTTTCAAGCACGTCTATGTGCACGGCCTGATCCGCGATGCGGACGGCCAGAAGATGAGCAAGTCCAAGGGCAACACGCTGGATCCGGTGGACCTGATCGACGGCATCGACCTGGACTCGCTGGTGCAGAAGCGCACCTTCGGGCTGATGAATCCCAAGCAGGCCGGCGCGATCGAAAAGGCCACGCGCCGACAGTACCCCGACGGCATTCCGGCCTTTGGCACCGACGCGCTGCGCTTTACCATGGCAGCCTACGCCACGTTGGGCCGCAACATCAATTTCGACCTCAAGCGCTGCGAGGGGTACCGCAACTTCTGCAACAAGCTGTGGAATGCCACGCGCTTCGTGCTGATGAACACCGAAGGGCACGATCTGCATCATGCGGATGCGGACCAGATCGCCGAGTTGTCGTTCGCCGACAAGTGGATCGTGAGCCTGCTGCAGCGCCTGGAAGCCGACGTCGCCAAGGGCTTCGCCGACTACCGATTCGACAACGTGGCCAACGCGCTCTACCGTTTCGTGTGGGACGAGTACTGCGACTGGTATCTGGAACTGGCCAAGGTTCAGATCCAGTCGGGCACGCCGGCACAGCAGCTGGGCACGCGCCGCACGCTGATCCGCGTGCTGGAGGTGGTGCTGCGCCTGGCGCACCCCATCATCCCCTTCATCACCGAAGAACTCTGGCAAAAGGTGTCGGTTGTCGCGGGCAAGCGCAAGGCGAGCGAACCGGGCAGCGTGAGCGTGCAGCCCTATCCCGTCGCCAATCCCTCGGCCATCGATGCCGCGGCCGAAGGCGCGGTGGCCGAGCTGAAGGCGCAAATCGAGGCCGTGCGTGCGCTGCGCGGGGAAATGGGCCTGTCGCCGGCGCAGAAGGTGCCCCTGTTCGCCGAAGGCGATGCGCAGCTGCTGGGACGCAACGCGCCCTACCTGGCTGCGCTGGCCAAGTTGAGCCAGGTGGACATCGTGTCGGCGCTGCCCGACGCCGGCGCGCCGGTGCAGGTGGTGGGCAAGGCGCGGCTGATGCTGCACGTGGAGATCGACGCGGCGGCCGAACGCGCGCGCCTGGACAAGGAAATCGCACGCCTGGAGAGCGAAATCGCCAAGGCGCAGGGCAAGCTGGGCAATGCCAGCTTCGTCGAGCGCGCACCGGCCGCGGTGGTCGAGCAGGAGAAAGAGCGCATGGCGAATTTCAAGGAGACGCTGGACAAGGTGCGTGCCCAGCGCGCAAAACTGGCCTGATCGCTTGAGCACTTGAGCACTTGAGTGCTTGAGTCGGCCAGGGAGGTCGGGACGGCGTAGGCGACCCTGCCAGTCCTGGTCGATTCAGGCGCCTATGTCCGAAGCTAGAACTCCGTCAGGCGGTACGGGCACGCCCGTATATTGGGCTCGGGGCCGTATGAGATGCCCTGTCTCGATCTGTTCGAACGCGTGAGCCATCCAGCCAACGGATCGAGCCAGGGCAAAGATCACGAACGGCGCCTTGGGCGGCAATTTGTAGCTATCGCAGATCGAGGCCAGCGCGAAGTCGATATTGGGCTGCTCGCCAGTGAGCGCGATGCCCTCCTGGCACACGGCCGCGTAGACTTTACCGATCTTGAAACGCGCCAACAGCGCTGCCGCCCTGGGATCGCCGTTCGGGTACAAGGGATGCCCAAACGCGGGGAGCGCGTAGCCGCGCGCCCGGTACTCCCGCAAGCTGGCCCCCACCCCGTCGCGTTGCGCGGCGGCATGAAGCTCCCTGACGCTAAGCGTCGACCCGCCATGCAGAGGCCCGGCCAGGGTGGCCAGACCGGCCATCAGCCCGGCCGCCAGAGAGGTTCCCGTCGAAACGGCCACCCGCGTGGCGAAGGTGGAGGCGTTCAGCTCGTGATCGGCCATGAGCACCAAGGCGCGGCGCAGAAAATCCTGGGCCTTGGGCGTTTGCCAGCATAGGGCCATGCGCCGATGCACGGGGGCGCCAGGCTCGGGCGCGGCGCCCAGCATCGCGGCCATGACATCCTCCAGCAGGCGCGTCGCCTCCGGGATCAGAACCTGGCGCGCACGGCCGCGCGACGGCGGATCGGCATCGATCCGCGCGGCCAGCGCGGACAAGGCGTCCGACAGGAGCGAAGCGCTTCTCCCGCGCGCCCTCCTGCGGCCCGGTCCGAAGACGATTCCGTCCGCGCCCCACAACAGGCCGGCCACCTGCTCCAGTGTCCAGGCGCCGGAGAGTTCGACCGCATCGCGCCCGCGGTACCAGAGCCGCCCGCGCGTCACCGTGGAAACGCCCGAGGCCAGCACCGGATCGCCCCACTCCATGGCCTGCCGGGCCACCGACGCCGCGCTCCGGCGTCCCGTTCTGCGGCTGGCCAACCGTTCGATATCGGCGCGATGATAGAGACTGCGGCGCGGATCGTGCGGATCCGGTTTGGCGCGTATGCGACCGCGGCTGACATTGGCGTACAGCGTCTGGGGCTGAACGCCGAGCAGCGCAAGCGCGGCTCGGGCCGGTATCCACGACATCGCGTCCTCCTGACGCATTGATGGTTCGTATCAATGTTGATGATTGACATCAAGATTGACGTCAATTTCAGTGGAAGTATCGTAACGCCAGGCTCATTTCTTCATCAATGCAGGAGAACGGACATGGACGTCACTCAGGCGCTGCTCGATTCCATATGGAACTCGCTGGGCGGCAAGGCCGACGCGCCGCGGCAGGTGCAATTCACATCGCAAGGCGCCCTGCCTTCGGCATTTCCGGTCACCGACCTGGCGGCCTCGACCATGGCGGCCGCGGGACTGGCCGTGGACGAACTCAGGCAGGCAGCGGGTTTTGGCCCCGCGCTGCTGGCCGTGGACAGGCGCCTGGCCTCGTTCTGGCTCGCGAGCTCGCTGCGGCCCCGGGGCTGGCAGGTACCGCCGCTCTGGGACCCGATCGCCGGCAACTATGCGACGCGCGACGGCTGGATACGCCTGCACACCAATGCGCCGCATCACCGCGCCGCGGCCGAGCGGGTGCTGGGCAGCCATGGGGATCGCGCCGGCATGGCAGCGTCGGTGGCGGCATGGGACGCGCTGGCGCTGGAGACGGCCATCGTCCAGGCCGGTGGTTGCGCGGCGCAAATGCGCAGCGCCAAGGAGTGGTCGATCCATCCGCAGGGCCTGGCCGTGGCCGCCGAGCCGCTGATGCACATGCAGGAGCACGCCGCATCCGGCCGGGCGAAGTTCGCAGCGGCTTTCGATCCGGCCAGGCCGCTGTGCGGATTGAAAGTGCTCGATCTCACGCGCGTGCTGGCCGGCCCTGCCGCCACCCGTTTTCTGGCGGCCTACGGCGCGCAGGTTCTGCGCATTGATCCGCCCTCCTGGGACGAGCCCGGCGTCGTGCCCGAGATGACGCTGGGCAAGCGCTGCGCGCGCCTGGACCTGCACAAGCCGCAGGATCGCGCCGTGTTCGAGCAACTGCTGTCCGGCGCGGACATTATCCTGCACGGTTATCGCTCGGACGCGCTCGAACACCTGGGGTATGGGGCCGACTGGCGGCGCGCCCGCAATCCAGGCCTGATCGACGTGAGCCTGGACGCCTACGGCTGGAGCGGCCCCTGGGCTACGCGCCGCGGCTTCGACAGCCTGGTGCAAATGAGCAGCGGCATTGCGCACGCGGGCATGTTGTGGCGGCAGGTCGAAACGCCTTTTCCGCTGCCGGTGCAGGCGCTGGATTATGCCGCGGGCTATCTGCTGGCCGCGGCTGCTGTGCGCGGCGTGGCGATGCGGCTGAATGGCGTCGGCGCTCTGCGCGCGCGCACCTCGCTGGCCCGCACCGCCAAGCTCCTGCTCGACCAGGGCACGGACTATCGCCAGGAGCCGGCCTTGGCCCGCGAGTCGGCAGAAGATCTGGCGGAAACGCTCGAACGCACGCCATGGGGCGAAGCGCGGCGCATTATTTGGCCCATCGCCCTGCAGGGATGCCCAGCGCGCTGGCAGCACCCTGCCTGCGCGCTGGGATCGGCGCCGGCACGATGGGAAACCGAAGCGCCGCCGGGTTGACGCCCGCTACAGCCCGCCGTCGACCATACGGTAGTAGCTGACCATCGCGCCGACATAGAGCCGGCGCAGGCCGTACATCGGCAGTCCTTTGACCGGCGTGATCGGCACGGGCAGCGACCGGGCATCGCCGCTCGCAAGATACTGCGC